>JBDQII010000036.1:0-19112 GCA_040264395.1 Verrucomicrobiota bacterium | reverse complement strand
TTGTTCTGGCCTCGCAGGGGATTCATTCCACTGGAAGGTTTCCCCAGATGACCGGTCATCAAAACGAGGTTGGCCAAACAATAAACGTTGTCTGTGCCGTGAGTATGCTCCGTGATTCCCAGAGTATAATAGATGCCCGCTTTTTCTGTTGTCGCATATTCGCGAGCAGTCGCTCGAATATCTTCGGCTGGGACACCTGTAATGGTTTCAGCTTTTTCCGGTGTGTATTTTAAAGCCTCCTCTCGCATAGCTTCAAAATTCTCGGTGTGCTCCTCTATGAAAGCCTGATCCACCAAATTCTCTGTCAATATCACATGTGCCATGGCATTGAGCAGCCAAACGTCCGTGCCGGGCTTTAATTTCAAGTGCCGATTGGAAAATCTTGTGAGATCGATATTGCGAGGGTCGGCAACCACAAGTTTGGCTCCACGATGAGCGGCCCGTTTCATCTCCATTGCAATGATTGGATGGGCTTCAGTTGTGTTACTTCCTATGACAAACAGGAAATCAGCATCCCTGATTTCACCTGTTGAGTTCGTCATGGCTCCCGCACCAAAAGTAGTGACCAGACCGGCCACGGTAGGCGCGTGTCAAGTCGCCGCGCACTGATGGATATTATTGGTCTTGAAAACCGTTCGGGATAATTTTTGCATCAGGTAGTTCTCCTCCATCGTACACCTTGAGGAGGAAACAAATCCCAATGAATTACTACCGTGATCGGTCGATACCTTGATCAACCCTTCTGCGGCTCGCCGGTAGGCTTCTTCCCATGTAGCTTCGTGCAATTGACCGTCTTTCCCACGAACAAGTGGTGTTGCCAGCCTTTCATTGTGATCAATGAAATCATAGGCGAAACGTCCCTTCACACACAGATTACCATCGTTGGTAGTCGTCCCGGGAGGTGGACTGGTGACTTTTACCACTTTGCCCCGTCCCTCGTTTCCAGAAGGATCAACATTGAGGTCCATTTGACAACCCACGCCGCAGTAATTGCATGTCGTGCGTACTTTTTTCAAATCGACACCCTTGTTGGACGTCATGCCAAGCGGTTTCTTTTCAGTCATGGCGCCCGTCGGACATGTATCGATACAACCTCCGCAAAGTTCACAAGTCGTGTCCATCAGGGAACGCCCATCAGCAGTAAAAACAGTAGTGCGACTCCCGCGCTCAGCCATGGTGATGGCCGAAACACTTTCCACCTCCTCGCAATAGCGTGTGCAGCGGGCGCATGAAATACATTTCTCAGGTTGAAATGCGACATACGGGTTTACGTCAGCAGGACGCCCTTGACGGATATTTTCCATGGAAGGCCAATCCAGTGGTGCTTCATATTCCCTTGCCATCTGCAGCAATTCATTACCATCCTTGCCGAATTCAGCTGATGAACCAATGGTTTCATGATCGGTTAGATAGAGGGCCAGCAATGTCTGAATGTGACGATTTACCCGATCACTCTCAGTGACAATTTCCATTCCTGGCAATAAAGCAGTCGCACAGGCAGGAGCAAGTTTGGGCCGATTCTTGATTTCCACCAAACAAGTACGACAAGCGCCAGCTGGTTTTAATCGTGGATCATGGCATAATGTTGGAATACGAACTCCAAGCCTATCGGCAGCCGAAAGTATCGTATCGCCTTCATTGAATGCCACTGATTGGCCGTTGATGATGACAGTTAGATCGCTCATGGATTCATTGTTTCTAATGTTTGAAATCTTCTGGAAAATACTTGAGAGCACTGGTCAAGGGAAGTGCTGCGATTTGACCCAAACCACAGATGGATCCTTCGTTCATTTCCCAGGCCGCGTCTGCGATATGGTTAAGATGATTGATAGTGGTAGGTTTTTGATTTGTTCTCTGGTTGATATGATTTCCCAGACTCTCGCGCAAGAACCTGGTTCCTATCCTGCATGGAGCGCATTGCCCACAACTCTCCGATTCATAAAACACCAATTGTGCTTGAGCAGCCCATGCCATATTGACAGTGTCATTCAACACGGTCACGCCTGCAGAGCCCAGCATGGAGCCAGCTTCTGAGAGGGATTTGAAATCCAGAGGCCGCGTACGTTCTTCAGCGGGGAGGAAGCCCGCACTCGCTCCTCCGGGAGAAAAGGATTTCAATGTCCCTACATACCCACCCGCTTCTTCCACCAATTCATCAAGTGTCACTCCAAGCGGCAGTTCGTAAGTTCCAGGGTTTTGAACATGGCCACTGATACAATAAAGCTTGGTGCCGGCCCCGGTCCTGCCAAGTTCTTTGAACCATGCTCCACCTCGCTCGATGATGGACGGGACGCAGGCAATGGTTTCGACATTATGAATGAGTGTAGGTTTACCCCACAAACCTTTCTCAGTCGGAAAGGGTGGTTTCAAACGAGGTAAGCCGCGTTTTCCCTCCAGCGCTTCCAGCAGAGCGGTTTCTTCCCCACAAATGTATGCACCCTGTCCGGCATGCATGTGAAAGCGTATGCCTTCAAAAGTGCCGTTCGCTTCAACCTCGTCAATTGCCTTTTGGAGCACCTGCCACGGGGCTTCGAATTCTCCACGCAGATAACAAAAAACTTCAGTGGCAGCAACGGCTCGAGCAGCAATGGCCAGTCCTTCCAGAACTTTGTCTGGTCGGCGTAATAAGATTTCTCTGTCTTTGAATGTGCCTGGTTCTCCCTCGTCTGCATTGAGCACGACATATCGTTTTGAATCTGATTGGTTGCGTACGCTTTTCCATTTGAAAGCGGCAGAAAAGCCAGCACCACCACGACCTTGAAGTCCGGATGCATCAACCGCAGAGATGACTTCCTCTGCTCCCAGCTCCTGAGCTTTTTTAAATGCTCGACCACTGAGATCTACAGAACCATGGAAATCGATGCATCTTTTATCAGGGAAAGATCCATCTGGCCCCACGCAACCTTGAATGATTCCATGAGCAGAGCCGAGCGCATCACTTAACGAGGACCATTCGCCCTCGCAGCGTTTGATATCCTCGGTTCCAAGCTTGTAAAGAACACGCCGGTCCTTGAGTACGGCTGGAGCCTGGTCACAGGCAGCCAGGCAGGAACAGGCTTTGACTGGGAAACCTGCTTTCTCTGCTTCGGCGAGAACATCGTCGGCACCAGCCATTTTGCATGCCAGACCCTGACAGACCCTCACCTTGATGTCAGGCTCGGCTAGCAGATGGAAGAAGGAGCCCACACCGTAAACATCTGCCTCCGGAGTGCCGGATTCCTTGCTTACGAAAGCTGATGCTCCTTTGGTCAAACCGCCTTGAGCATGCAATTTGTCAGGAACGGTCGCCCGCTGTAGTGGATTGTTCACATCGAGAAACGTAACAAACCATCTTTCCGAAAGCAATTACTGTCTCCAGCGATTGACAGGGAAGCAATGGACCATTCCGATTGAACACTCAGTTGATTCTTCCAGCTGATGACTGCTGAAAGTGACTCCACAAATCCGATTGAAATCCATCAGGTTTCCTCCATATTTGGAAGTGCATGAATTCAAAGATACTATCTCGGTTATTGGCGCTCACCTTTGGAATTAGTTTTTTTGCTCATTCCTTGACCGTTTCATTCGGGGAGAACTACCAAATGGAACAGGTTTACTGTTCGAAACACGCACATTTTCTGGCTCCCCTTGATACTCCCGATCACCGTAAATATGCTCCAAGCCGAATCATAGATATTCTTCATGTCCAATTGAATGTCACCCCTGATTTCAAAAAGCGCACCGTTCATGGAAGCACAACGATCCGCTTCAAACCCATTGCGAAAGCAATTGATCAACTTCGTCTGGATGCCGTCGGACTGGATTTCTCGGATATGACGAGTTCGGCTGCAATCGATTCATGGCACGTGAGCGAAGATGAGGTGATTATTGATTTCAAATCACCTCTACCAGCCGAGTCAGAGCACACGATCGTACTGAACCACGCTGCTGAACCAGTAAAAGGCATGTATTTCAGAACTCCAGAAATGGGTTACCAGGAGGGTGAAACACACCTTTTCACTCAAGGTGAACCTGTTGAAGCGCGACACTGGTTTCCTTGCTTTGATGCTCCCAATGAAAAATTCACCTCCGAGATCACGTGTCACGTTCCATCGAATATGGTCGTTCTTTCCAATGGACGATTGGTATCGCAAGAGAATGATTCTGAGACAGGGCTCACCTCGTTTACATGGCTTCAAGACACACCTCATGTCAATTACCTCATTTCCCTCGTGGCTGGTCATTTTGTCAAAATTGAGGATCAGTACCGGGACATCCCCATGGCCTTCTGGACGCTTCCATCAGAAATCGACCAAGCGAAAAATTCTTTCAAGGACACCAAGGCAATGATGGAATTTTTCGAAGAGGAAATTGGCGTCGCTTATCCCTGGGCGAAATATGACCAGGTCTGTGTGAATGATTTCGTAGCTGGAGGTATGGAAAACACAAGTCTGACGTCGCTTACTGACCGCACCTTGTTTACCTCCGATACGGAAAACCTGCGATCAAGCCAAGGGCTCGTCGCGCATGAGCTGGCCCATCAATGGTTCGGAGATCTTGTCACTTGCAAGGACTGGAGTCATTTATGGCTCAACGAGGGTTTTGCCACTTATTATGATGCGTTGTTTGAGGAACACAAGCATGGCAAAGACGCTTTCCTTTATCAAATGTATCGCAACGCAAGAGGATTCATTGGACAGCACAGTGATCAAACTCCCATCGTAGATCGAACTTACAATGATCCCATGAACCAATTTGGCTATCGCGCCTACCCGAAAGGAAGCTGGATCCTGCATATGCTGCGCTCTCAACTAGGCAAGGATCTATACAGAAAGTGCGTCCAGACCTACCTCGACAGACATGCTTACGGGGTTGTAGTTACTGAAAACTTGAATGCCGTCATCGAGGAACTTTCAGGCCGTTCCTATGACCGCTTTTTTGATCAATACGTTTTTCACGGTGGCCACCCTGACCTTTCACTCAGTTATCAGTGGGATTCCAAACTCAAATTAGCCAAAATAACTGCCAAACAAAACCAGAAAATCAGCGACAAAGTAATGCTTTTTGAAATCCCGGCCACAATCCGTTTCAAGACCGGTAAGACCATTACAGATCATCCTGTGACGCTTCGGAAAAAGTCGGAGGATTTTTATATACCTTTGGACGCTGCACCAGAGATTGTTCGTTTTGATCCTGACTTCACCATTCTTGCCAAGGTAAACTTTTCAAAACCTACTCCTATGGTGATGGCACAACTCGAGGACCAATCCGATGTGATAGGAAGGATTCTGGCAATCCAGGCGCTGTCTAAAAATAAATCACAAAAAACAATCGACGCATTGAGTCAATGTTTAGCCAGCGATCCATTTCATGGAGTGCGAATGGAAGCAGCTGATGCATTGAAATCGATCCACACCGTAGAAGCACTGGATGCACTTCTGGAGTCCAGTGTGCAATCAGATGCCCGTGTTCGCCTCCGAGTTCAATCCGCCATTGGTGGTTTCTATAATCCACGCGCTTTGGAATCAGCAATGAAAACCATTCGGTCAGAATCAAATCCAACCATCATCAATACCGCGATGCGTTCATTAAGTGGATATGGCAGCTCCGAGATTGACTCGATCCTCTTGCAGTATCTGAGGGAACCCTCTTATCGTAACACCCATGCGGAATCAGCGATTGCTGCCATGGAAAAACAAGACAACCCTGCGTTCATCATGCCCATTCTTGAGGCATTAATGGAGCGCAAAGGATTGTTTTCTACTCGAGGCATGGTTAACGCACTTTCATCCCTCGCTTATCTAGGCAGACATCAGGATGATAAATCGATACTGTTAAGTTTTATAGCAGGCAGATTACAAGATCCTAAGTCTGCTGTTCGATCAGGGGCCATCAGGGCACTGGCAACATTGAAGGACCCCAAAGCAATTGCCATTCTCGAAAAATGGATGAAGGCCGATTCTGATTCTCCAGAATACAAAGCTGCACAGACAGCTATCGGCACTTTGAGGAAAATGGCTTTACCCGGAGAAGATCTGAAAGGCCTCAGAAACAAAATTCAAAGCATGGAATCAGGCCAGAGATCGATGCTCACTGATCTCAATGATTTAAAAAAGAAATTGGAAGCTCTTTCCAACAAGCCCGTTCAAAAAGAAAAAAGTACAGAAAAAGATTCTGAAGAAGATCACTAATCGCAATTTACCTTTATATTACTCGTAGCCAGCTACTCAAATTTCTAGAAGTTTATCAGTATGACGAATTCAAACGGATCATCAAACAATACTCCTCTGGTAGGAATCATCATGGGCAGTGACTCTGATTGGCCGACCATGAAAGCAGCAGCAGACATATGCGTTCAATTTAACGTTACTCATGAAGCCAGAGTTATATCAGCGCATCGTACTCCTCACGATATGGGGAAATATGGGGATGAAGCTCATACAAGAGGCATGAAGGTCATTATTGCTGGTGCAGGAGGTGCAGCCCATCTGCCAGGCATGATCGCGAGTCACACCCCTCTCCCTGTCATTGGGGTTCCCGTTCAGAGCAAATCCCTTAACGGACTTGATTCACTGCTGTCGATAGTTCAAATGCCTGGAGGGATCCCTGTTGCCACAGTGGCCATAGGGAATGCAAAAAATGCAGGGCTCCTGGCCATTTCCATTCTTGCCAGTAGCGATGAGTGCTTGAGAACTGAACTACTGACGTATAAAAAGAAAATGGCAGAAGAATCACGCAAAAAAACATCAAACCTCATTTAAAGGCCTGAAATCCTGACAGACAAGACGATCTGCTATATCGCTTGCACAGAAGGTGTAGAATCTCTCAATGATTGAATTAAAATTTGAATTTCTCTGCAATATTGGTTAAGTTATAAGATCAAGTCAGTATCAGGAAAGCTTCCTGCTCTGGTAGTAATAGCATGGAAAGGCGTCATTTCTTAAGGAATTCAGCTCTGATTCTGGGCAGTTTTTGGAATGCGGATGTTTGGTCAGCATCTGGCTCGTACAAAGTCTTGCGCGGTGATACCCTTTCGGGGATTGCCCACCGATTCAACACCTCCGTACAATCGCTCAAACGCTTGAACCACCTTTCCTCTGACTTCATTATGGCAGGTCAGACCCTCAATATCCAAGAAAAGATAATTGCTGGCCTTCCTGGCGAAACTATATCCGCGATCAAAAGAGCCCCGGTCAATCGTAAAAAGTGGAAGCATATTGTCATTCATCACAGCGCGACCCGTCAAGGCAGCGCCAAGAGCTTTGACAGTGCTCATCGCCGGAGAGGAATGAGCAACGGTCTTGCCTACCATTTTTTGATTGGTAACGGCAGGGGCTCAGGGGATGGAGTCTTGGAAATCGGTTCCCGATGGAGGGGGCAGTTAAATGGAGGTCATGTCAAGAGTTCATGGTACAACGGCAATTCGATCGGAATCTGTCTGGTAGGCAATTTTCAAGAAAGAAAACCAACCCAAAAACAACTTGAAACCCTTAATTACCTCGTAAAATATCTCCAGACTGGTGGATTAATGCAGCAAAAGTTGCGTATTTATGGGCATAAACAGATCAAACGGGAGCAAACCTTATGCCCCGGGAAATACATGGATGCAACAATCGCATCGATGGGTAAAAAACTGGGTTAAGATTCAACAACCTGCGCCAAGGTTTTGATTTGTGCTACCATGGAGTTGAGTCCCGTACTTCTTGTTGGACTCAGATGCCTATCCAACCCCAGTCTCTGGAAAATTTTCTGCTCGTCGATTTCAAGTATAACGCGGGATGTCTTACCCGAAAACATCATTCGTAGCATGGACACCAATCCTTTCACTATCTGTGAATTGCTGTCGGCAACAAAGGTGATAAGCGGAGGATTGGACTCCTCGACAGTGGCTTTCAGCCAGACTGTGGCCTGACAACCTTTAACCCTGTTAATCTCGGTTTTGTCGGTTTCTTCCATCGGAGGCATTTTTCGACCTAAATCCATCAAGTAGGCATACCTTTCCTCCCAATCGTCAAATAACTGAAAATTCTCAACAAGCTCGTCTATTGTCATGATTACGTTTAAATTCTAAATTAATACTGCTGCATGCTGTCTTGCCCAATGATCCGATTCCAATATTTGTGTTAGATCTGGACGGATAATCACCTGATGCTGATCCATCACATCAGACACCAGTTTGGTAATTCCCAGAAAGGAGAGTTTCCCTTCACAAAAGGCATCCACCGCCACCTCATTGGCTGCATTGAAGACGGCAGGCAAGGTTCCACAAACCTCCCCTGCTCTCCTTGCTAAATCCAGAGCGGGAAAGCGTTCACTATCTGGCTCTTCAAATTGAAGTGTGCCAATGCTTGCCAAATTCGTCTGAACCCGCTGATTTGTCATTCGCTCTGGATGAGTGAGCGCATACTGAATGGGCAAGCACATATCTGGAGTAGACATTTGAGCAATCATGGATCCATCGACATATTCTACGAGTGAATGGACGACACTTTGCGGATGAACGACCACCTTGACACGATCCATTTCTACACCAAATAACCAACGTGCCTCTATCATTTCAAGCCCCTTGTTGAACATTGTAGCAGAATCGATGGTAATTTTTCGCCCCATGACCCATGAAGGATGTTTCAAGGCTTGCTCCACCGTGATCTCAGCAAACTCTTCAGCCGGCGTTTCCCGAAATGGACCACCAGAGGCAGTCAACCAAATGGACCGTATGGACTCAACTGGTTTACCTTCCAAACATTGAAAAATTGCTGAATGTTCGGAATCGACCGCTAAGACTTTGACTCCATTTTCATGGGCTTCACGCATCACAATTTCACCCGCCATGACCAATATTTCCTTGGAGGCCACGGCAATATCCTTACCAGCGCGTATCGCTGCCAGAGCAGGCTTTAACCCGGAGATTCCAACAATGGCAATTAATACGATGTCTGCTTCAGGCAGGGTAGCAAGGTGAATCAAACCTTCCTCACCAGAATGAATTTCGACTGTCTCCGGAATGGATTTACTTAATTCAGGAAGCAATGTTTCGTCAGCAATGGAAATAGTTGATGGATGGTGGACATGGGTTTGCTCAGCGAGCAAGCCCACGTTTCCACCAGCAGCAAGCCCAATCAATCTCACTTGATCAGGAAGGTCCTCAGCTACTTTGACAGTGCTTGTTCCAATCGAGCCGGTGCTACCAAGTAAAACGACGTTTTTCATTCACTGATGATTTTTCTAGGTTCTATTTTGAACAAAAAGATGTAGATAAACATACATCAGGGGGGCGTTAAATAACAGGCTATCGATTAGATCAAGAGCCCCTCCGATACCAGGGATGAATTGACCGGAATCTTTGACTTGCGCTTCACGTTTCAGCAAGGATTCCACGAGATCTCCCAAAACAGCAAACGCCCCGAGTAATGCTCCAAGAATCAAAACATGGTAAGATGGAATGTATTCAAATGGTTGAGGAAACATTTTTACTAAAAGAAAACCGAACAAAGCTGAGAAGATAATGGCGCCACAGAATCCCTCCCATGTTTTGCCCGGGCTTACTTTCGGAATCATTTTACGTTTACCTATGAGCGACCCTGTGACATATGCTCCAAGGTCACTGAACTTGGTGAGAACGATAAAAAGAATCAGCAACCATGAACCGTTCACCGGGTGGAAGGTGAAAATCTGAACCAGAAAACTAGCGAGAAAAAAAATGTAAAACCAACCGAAAACAAGTCGTGCAAGAACAATAAGTCGCGTGGTTTCGTAACGATAATGAAAAAGAAGATAAACCATCCATACACCGATCAATCCTAGCACTGCCATCGAACGATCGATATTCGGAGAAACACTGCCATATAATTCAAGACTAAGATAAGCGACTCCTAACACCGCAAGTGAACGCTGGCCAAATTTCATTTTCTCAGCATCGAACATTCGAACAAATTCACGATAGGCAGCGAGTGACAATCCACATATCACCAACCAGAAAGTGATCAATGAAATGAAACTTCCACCTGCAAAAAGTCCTCCCAGTATCAATCCCCATAGAATGACCGTGCTGAGGAGACGTTTGAAGAATACCTCTAATTTGCTGGATTTTGATTCGGATGTTGGATTGGAAGTCAAAACGGGTTAGCTAGATGTTTAAACTTTCCCAAAGCGTCGATGCCTTTTGGCATAGGCTTCCAAAGCGTCATAAAGCTGTGGGGCGCGAAAATCTGGCCATAATGTGTCTGTAATCACCAGCTCAGCATATGAAATCTGCCATAGGAGAAAGTTGCTGATACGCATTTCACCGCTCGTGCGAACCAATAACTCAGGATCAGGAATCTCGCTTGTATAAAGGTGATTTGAAATCACTTCATCATTGATTTGGCTAGGTGTTAACTCGCCTTTCTGTACTTTGTCTGCAATCGCTCGTGTTGCATCAATCATTTCCTGCCTTGCCCCATAACTCAAAGCCAGAACCATGGTCATTCCATCATTGTTCGATAAAGTTTCTTTGGTTTTACTTAACTGATCCTGAACTTTTTGGGGCAATCGTTCTATTTGACCGATGGCATCCAGCTGAACATTGTAACTGTTGAATTCCGGTATTTCAGTGCGTAAAAACCGCCCAAGATACCTCATGATGGTGTCTACTTCAGACTTCGGACGATTCCAGTTTTCTGCTGAAAAGGTGAATAGAGTCAGGTATTTAATACCAAGACGACTAGCTGTTCGAACGACTGTTCGCAAAGATTCCAAACCACGTCGATGACCTACTGTCCGTGGCAGTCGGCGTTGCTTAGCCCAACGACCGTTACCGTCCATAATGATAGCAACATGCTTGGGTAAAACTTGCTGTGCTTCCGGACTTAAGTTGGAAAGTAGGTCATCGGGCATAGAAGTATTCTCCAAAGCGATCAGTTTCGCGGTGCTGGAACCTACGTTAACCGGATTGTTTGATTACGATCTGGCCCTACAGAAACGGATGATATTGGAGTGCCTGCCATCGTTGAAATTGCTTTCACATACTGCCTTGCACGCAATGGTAATGAGCCCCAGCTCTTACATTTTTCTGTCGAGCATTGCCATCCCTTGAAGGTTTCGTAAACAGGCTCACAAGATTCCAGATCAATTGCGCTTGATGGTAAATGGTCGATTATTTTACCTTTCGATCGGT
Organism: Verrucomicrobiota bacterium; assembly: GCA_040264395.1. Lineage (GTDB taxonomy): Bacteria > Verrucomicrobiota > Verrucomicrobiia > Limisphaerales > AAA164-E04 > AAA164-E04. Next base: position 7,978 of record JBDQII010000036.1, on the reverse strand, counting down.
ATGCTACGCAAACTTTGATCGTCTCCATATTATCTAGCCCATCAAGAATCGTGACAGATATATCATCAAATCCATTGACCATACAGGCGTGTCGAATCATTACCATATCCAGCCAACCACAGCGGCGAGCTCTTCCGGTAGTGGCACCAAACTCACGTCCCATCTCATGAAACATGCTTCCCATCTCTTCATCTTCGGTAGGAAACGGCCCACCGCCTACACGGGTTGTGTACGCTTTCATAACGCCTACTACCCGGTCTATTCGATTCGGTGGAACCCCTGCTCCTGTGCACGCTCCTCCAGATGTAGTTGAGGAAGAAGTCACATAAGGATATGTTCCATGATCCAAGTCAAGGAAGGTTCCCTGAGCTCCCTCAAAGAGCAGGCGTTTCTTTTGAGCCATGGCTTCGTGCAGCATGATGAAGGTATTTGCAACAAAATCCCGCAAGCGCTCCCCGGCGATTAAATAATCTTCAAGAACTCTCTTGTAACTGATGCTTTTAACCCCGTTTTCCCTTAAAATGCGATTGTTACTCTGGATTCTTTTTTTAAGCAAAGAAGAAAAACGATCTTTATCGAGCAGATCTCCCAAACGAATACCTACTCTGGACACCTTATCCTCGTAAGTCGGGCCAATGCCGCGCTTGGTGGTTCCTATTTTACCCTTGCCCTTGGAGGCTTCACGCAGTTCATCCAAGGCTCGATGGTATGGGAGCACGAGATGGGCGTTCTCACTGATAAAAAGCCGTCCTTTGACATTTATGTTGAGCTTTGCCAAACCGTCCAGTTCTTCAACAAGATGCACAGGATCCATGACAACACCGTTTCCGATAATGCATTTCTTCCTTGGTCGCAGGATACCGGATGGAATCAGGTGCAGCACATATTTCTTTTTACCGACTAAAACTGTATGACCGGCATTATTACCGCCCTGCATGCGTACGACGATATCCGCCTCATCAGTCAAGACGTCGATTATTTTTCCTTTACCCTCATCACCCCATTGGGCTCCAATTAAAACGGTGTTCGGCATATCAATGTGGCTAAATTTAACAATAAAAAGCCCCGAACAGCTTCGGGGCTTGAATGTTGAATTTTAATCGTGACCTCAGGAAAAGTCAATCGATGAACTGGTCTATTCAGACCCCAGGTTCAATGGATTAGTCAATGTATCCAAATTGACCCCGGGTAGTGTCGGCAGAGTCGGTTGGCTATCAGTTCCATCTTCGGTATTTTCCTCAATGGCTTTGATATAATCTGAACGAGGCTTTGTGAGAGCATCCACAGTCCATTTAGAGACCATGAAAGTATGTCCCTGGAATTTTTGCTCTGCTTCAAGTTTATCCTGAAGAACTTTGACTTGATCGGCATGTTCCTTGTCCAGTCTCTCCTTATCCTCTTCCTTTTCACCTTCAGCAGGGTTACGTTGCGTGCTGATGGTTGCGGAAACCTGCAGACGAATGGGATATTCCTCATCCTGGTTGGCTTTCCCCATCTGGACTACATAATTAAACCCATCGAAGGTTGTCAATGTAGCCTTTGTAGGCGTGTCCAAGCCCAGATCCTCATCACTGATGTCACTTGAAGCAATGTCGTTGAAGCTTGGTGATGACAGGACATTTTTCAAACTGTAGCTGCGGCTGGAATCCAGCTCTTCTTTCTCCCCCAAACCAGCTAAAATCATTTCACCTGTTTCGGATTCGCGATTCACAGTCCAGCTTTGGAGCGGATCGACGTGTGTCACTTCTACTGATTTCAGTTTTTCGATTTTGAAGAACGTTTTATCCAACCAGGCTTTCGCCTCTATTTCAACGTTAGTAAACGTCTCGGACACAAAGGCAATCCGCGATGAGTCTCCATCAGGCAGCAGATACCGTCCATCAGGAAACTCGCCTCCTCCAAAACTGGAGGATTCCGATTTACGCATGGACTGTTTTCCCAGGAGGAGAGTACCTATTTGCTTGTCGGCTTCCCCCTTGAACGTCAACAAAAGCCCGGTTTTGTCTTCGTTCTCTGGCGTCAGCAATTCAAGGCGTCCCAGCTGACTTTCACCAACCTGCATCTTGCGAAGAATTTTACATTCGCCGACAGCAAGCAGCAATTCTCGAATTTTCGAAAAATCAGCCGCATAATTCGCCCGATCCGAAACACGCCATGTTTCGTCCACTTTCACAAGTGTTGCTTCCCCGATATTGCTTTTCACAGCAATTTGAGTGACATCATTCATTGGGAAATCAGGCATTACCTTGCCCCCAATGGCCTGCTCGCCTTGAGACCAGGATTTGTTGTTTTGAGTGACCAGTAAATATCCAACCACTCCGATACAAACAAAAATGATTACGAGTAATTTTAGTTGTTTTGAATTCATCGTGCTGCAGTTCGTTTACGTTTTACAAGTGCAATAAAAATACCACCCATGGTGATAAGAAATGGCATACCAGCAATATTGACCCATTTTAGTGTGTTCTGTAATGAATCAATATCCTTTCGGAGATTGCGTCTCATATCCTTCAGATCTTCACTTACCTTTTTGTTGTTTTCACGCAGGTTCTCAAGCTCTTTTTTCTGCTCGGGAGTTAGAACAAATCGTTGTCCTTGACCTGCGTCTTGTCGAGTGCGTTGAATATCGTTGATCTTCTGTTCCGCTTCTCGTTTCTTCTCCTCAAGCTCATTGATACGCGCTTGGTAGGCTTTGGCTGCTTCGACCTCCATGTCACGTATTTTTGTGAATGGACGATTCATGGTTGCCCTGCTTCGTACTGAAATTAGACGACTGTCACCCGCCATTTGTTCTACAACGTTTTGTGCCATAGGCAGGTTTCCATTCAGCAACTGGACCATTCGAGACCCCAAAAAGTTCTGCTGTTGAACGGAGAAGTTGTCATAGATAAAGTCAGCATCTGCAAAGAGCACAACTGAGGCACCTTCTTCGGACTCCTTCAAGGAAGGAGTCTCAGGCTCCTTCTCCGTATCATCTTTGTCCAAATCGTCTTCTTCAGACTCTTCGCCAGAGCCAGGTTTTCCATCTGGAAAAGCCGTTTTGAATTTTCCGTTAAGACGAATGGCGAGCGAATACTTCTTTTCATCAGATTTGAATTCTTTCATGATGTTTTCTCCGGAGAGCCGCGCCATGAAAGCATCAACGAGCTGCGATTCTTCAGAGGTGTGAAGTAGGATTGTCTGCTCCAGGCCCTCCGTTGGCTCGCCTTTGAAAACACCGGCGAAAGGGATCAGAAGTTGATCAATTTGACTGGTGATAACGTCGTCACCATTGATTCCTTTCGGATCCAAGAAGAGAATCCCGGGCTGAATTTGTGGTGGTGCACCTCTTTGAAAGGAAATTTCTCTGGCAAAAAGCCTGTCTGCAGCAATCTTCGAACTCTCGAACTCGATACCCCATGCGGATAATAGTTCAGGCAGGTTGGAAGTTGAAGGTGGAGGCCCAAGCATATTGTTTCCATTTGGACTCGGTGTTTGGTCCACGATAGCCATGGCATCCAAAAAGGCAATGAGTTTACCACCAGCCAGTAGATACTGATCTATCGCATATTGAGTTGAACCGGTGATATCTTTTGGATGAATGACAACAAGCAAATCCAAATCAGCAGCAATACTTTCTGCGGTCAATGGCACCTCGCGCACTTCAAAGTCCTGCTGAAGTTGATCAATCAGGAACCAGGCCGGTTGTTGAGGAGGCGCTTGCCCCATCTGAGCCATCATTGGATTTGGCTGTTGCCCAAAGACAGGCAAGGCACTCATCACGCCCACAATTGGCTTGTCGTCCACAGTCACCTGCGTGATGGCTCGAGTGAGGTCATATTCCAATAGTTTTTCGCGATTGGGGTCCAGAAACGGCAACGAAACCGTTTTATCCAGCATGCTGATGGCTAGGCCAAGATAAATCCTGTCATCAAACGACAAAGCCTGACCAGTAACACCGTCACTCGTTGCCAAGTCGGCAGCATCTGAATCAGGTTCAGGATTGTATTTTGTGATTTTTAAATGCCCATCAGCATATTGGGAATATTCATCAAGAATATCTTCTATGTGACTAATGTAATTCTTGAAGTTTGGCGGCATTACCTTTTCGTCTCTGGTTGCATAGAACCGAATTTCAACATCGGTATCCAACTCACCCAGGATTTGCTTCGTGCCTTCAGAGAGAGTGTAGAGTTTTTCGGATGTCAGGTCGATGCGGGTTTTTAGATGCCCTGCAATAACATTCACCAAGACAACCATCACTAACATGATGACCACTCCTAATGAGGAGTAAAGAAATAGGTCGGTTTGCTTTTTGTTCATAATCGAAGGTTCCTTTCAATTAATTGGTTCGCAGATTGCGCAAAATAACACTTGTTGTGAAGAGGCAGAATCCAATCAGAGACAGAAAGAAGACAACGTCTCTGGAATCCAATACTCCTCTTTGAAAACTAAAAAAGTGGGTCATGACACTGAATGCTGAGATTGTATCCACCAGCCAACTTGGTGCCCATTGAATCAACATGTCCGTCACAGGTGGGTAACCTGCGAGGATCAAAAACAGGCAAATGACCACGGAAAGAATAAAACTGATGACCTGATTACGAGTTATTGCTGATGTCATGCTACTTACGGCAAGGTAACCTCCAGCAAGAAACATACTGCCCACGTATCCACACAGGATGGGGCCAATGTCGGGAGACCCTAGATATTTTACCGTGAAAACTATTGGGAAAGTCAGCACGAGAGCTATGATAAGAAACAACCATGAAGCCAAAAACTTACCAAGAATAGTCTGCCAGGGTGTCACCGGCATGGTCAGCAGCAGTTCCAAGGTTCCTTGACGCCTCTCTTCGGACCAAAGCCTCATACCCACAGCAGGCACAAGGAAAAGGTAAATCCATGGATGCCATGTGAAGAAAGCGGATAGAGATGCTTCCTGACGCTCAAAGAACTGTCCCAACTGGGCACTGAATGTAAAAAAGCCTATCAGCGTGAGAAAGATAACAATAAACACGTAAGCCACCGGTGATGCGAAATAACCAGTTAACTCGCGCTTGCATACTGATTGAATATTAGACCATGCATTGTTCATGATTGTTTTTCTCCTTTGCTGGTGTCAGGTAATGTGATGTTGCGGAAAACCTCATCAAGTTTCCCTTTTTGTGTGTAAAGCTCAATAATACGCCATTGCTCTTGATGAGCTAAATCGGCGATGTGGGCATTAAGCTCTCCGTTGACCTTTGCTTTGCCTTTAATCTCAAGCAAGGCAGCAGTGGCATCATCGTTGATCAGGGTCACGCTTTCAACGGCAGGCAGGCCGGAAAGTTTTTCACGCGCCACAGAACCTGATAACCCGCCAAGTTTCAGGCGAACAGTTCCAGCCGAATGCGATCTCGCTTTCAGATCTGAGGGTGTTCCATTAGCCACGATCTTTCCTCGATCGATAATGATGGCTCTTGAACAAACGGCTTCCACTTCCTCGAGAATGTGCGTCGAAAAGATAATGGCCTTCTTCTCTCCCATGCGCTTGATGATGCTCCGAACTTCGTGCTTCTGGTTGGGATCAAGTCCGTCTGTTGGTTCGTCGAGTATTAAAATATCAGGATCATGAATGATTGACTGAGCAAAACAGGTCCGGTGCCGATACCCCTTGGAGAGAGTATCAACGCTTTGGTGAATGACTGATTCAAGAAAGCAGAGTTCAACTACCCTATCGATAGCCTTATTCCTCTCGGATCCGCGCAAACCCCGTATTTCGGCAGTGAAGCTCAAGAATCCTTTCACTGTCATGTCCGGGTATGCCGGAGCGTTTTCCGGCAGGTATCCAATGAGACGTTTCGCTGGTATAGGATTTTCAACGATGCTGTGCCCACCAACGGTGATATTACCGTCTGTGGGAGGGATAAAACCAGTGATCATCCGCATGGTAGTGGACTTTCCTGCCCCATTGGGCCCCAGGAAACCCAGCACTTCCCCTCGTTCGACTTCGAACGATATGCGGTTCACCGCGACTTTTGGACCAAAGGTCTTTACTAGACTGTCTACTTTAATCATACCTATTTCCTCAAATGAGAATGAATGCTATTTTTCTGGCGTAATCGAGACTTCAAATCAAGTTACATTTATGCAATGTTTCAAAAATCCACCATCCATGCAAATACACAGCGCATGACGTGAGTCATTATGACTCTACTGTGACAAACAACAAGGGATTTGAGGTCTCAGTGTCTCAACCTGAGCCCTGATATTACTAATCATATGACTATCTAACAAAACCCATGCCATAATCATGGGGCAATGTGAACAAAATCGGAACCAACTGCATCTGCAAACCGAAGTCCTTTTTTTGTTAGCCGAAAGGATTCATTGGTTAATTCGGCAAGGCTCATACTTTGAGCCTTTTCCATAGCCTCTTTCCAATGTTTTTCAGCCCTGACTCCGAATCTTTTTTCGAATGAATTCAAATCAATACCAGCGTTCATCCTCAGTGAAAACGCTGCAGACTCCCCCATTCTGGCTTCCGTGCTCAATGTTTCCTCTAATTCAATACCTCGGGCGCCTTTTTCAATTTGATCACAATAAAGTTGCGTATTTGACCAATGCTTGCGGCGTATTCCACCGACCCATTCCGTTGCAGCGGGTCCCACACCATAAAAATCTCCACCTTCCCAATAATTGAGATTATGCAAAGCAGCAAAGGCTGGATATCGGCTGGAAGAATCGCCAGGTTGAGATCTGGCAAAATTGGCGATTTCATATTGTTGAAAGCCACTACTCTCCATTTGCAATATCAGCGCTTCGTACATCTCTGCGGCAAGTTCCTCGTCGATATCAAATTCGCCTGCTTTGAGTTGCCGGTAAAGTGCGGTGTCTTCTTCGTATATCACCTCGTAGCATGATATATGGTCACTTTTCATTTCCGTGATCTCATCAAGCGTGCTTTGCCATTGCGACATCGTTTGCGTAGGGATGCCAAACATCAAATCAAGATTGATGTTTTCAAATCCGGCGGAGCGCAAGATGTCGAATGAGCGAAAAACTTGTTCCCGGCTGTGAATTCGGCCAAGTCGGTCTAATAAATAAGGATCAAGCGATTGAACGCCCATGGAGATTCGGTCGACGCCTGCCTGCTTCAGGAGCTCTGCCTTATCTTTGGAAACGGTCGCAGGATTGCACTCCACTGTCCACTCGCCAACAGGACCCCAGCTTTGACTTTGGAACGTATCCAGGATTTTCTCTAACTGCTTGACGGAAAGCAAAGAAGGAGTCCCTCCACCAAAAAAGACTGTTGCAGGGTTGACTCGATCCGCAATCATATTCAATTCCTCACAAAGGGAATTAGTATAACGATCGACGGCCTTGGAGTTGAGTAGTTCTGAGTAAAATGCGCAATAATCGCACTTGTGCGAGCAGAAAGGGACATGGACATACAAGGAAAGAACAGGAACTGTATCCCTGTCGTGAATGCTCATGCAGAATTAAGTTGAAGGAAGGATCTGACAGAAGTTTGATTACATCATCAAACCGCGCTGCACATTTTGAGCTTTCAGTCCCTTGTCGCCCTGAATAAGCTCAAAATTGACAACTTCACCCTCGTTGAGAGTCTTGAATCCATCTCCACTGATAGCGCTGTGGTGAACAAAAATATCTTCACCTGATGCGTCCTGAACGATGAACCCAAATCCTTTTTTCTTATCAAACCACTTAACACGACCGCTCGCCATATGAAAAATCTCCTGCTCCTTAAAATTTTAAATCGAATGTTAGATACTGCTTACCTGAACTTGAAGAAATGGTGTCTCTTCGCACGGCGCCTTGGTACGTCACGCGGAAAACTACAACTCCGTGTTCAGGTTTGATCGAAGATTAAAGGCTGGTAAACGACCGTCAAGAGATACTTTCCTTAAAAGTTTTACTGGAGGTCGATAACTCGAAAAATTGTATCAGTAAGAAATCCGGGCCCAATCCAGAAATGGATTCAAGGCTTGATTCCGGA
>JBDQII010000035.1:0-19217 GCA_040264395.1 Verrucomicrobiota bacterium | reverse complement strand
TGAACCCGGAAGGAAATATCACAACGAGCGATGGTTTGGAAATTGACACTGGTTTCCTTGTCCCAGAGGGAACGATAAAATTGGAAATTTCTCCCAACGGAAATGTTTCAGCCCTGGTTGGAGAAGCTGAAGAAGTAGAAGAGTTGGGACAAATACAAATTTATCGGTTTCGCAATCCGGCAGGTCTCGAAAGTATGGGCCGAAATTTATATCGTGAGAACCAGGCTTCAGGGGAAGGAACCGCAGGCATTCCAAACGAGAATGGCTACGGAGCCCTGAATCAGGGTGCCCTTGAGAAATCCAACGTCAAAGTCATCGAAGAGATGGTTAACATGATCATAGCTCAAAGAGCCTTTGAAGTGAATTCAAAAGCAGTTCAAACGGCTGATGAGATGATGAACATGACAAATAATCTCAGAAGGTAAGTCATGCTCCCCACAGTTCGTTACATGAAAGTCCTTGGTATTTTTCTATCCGTTTTGCTGACAGGAGCCAATGCGCACTCGGAAGCAACAGCGCAAAACCCTGCCGGGACGAAAACTTTTTCGTCTGAACAGTTGGCAGTGAGTTTGTCAGATGCTTTGACGAACGAATTCCCAAGCGAGCAAGGCACCTTCAGGGTTACTCTTCTGAGACCTCAACCGCCAATTACCATTCCTGAGGGACAAATCGAATTTGCCCTCAAGGGACTTCCAACAACCACCCTTCGATCCCGTGTCATGCTCAAGTATGAACTGAAGGTAAACGGACAGCTCATCAAGACTGAATCTGTCCCAACCGAAATTCAGCTCATGAAAGAGGTTCTTGTTTCAACAAGAAGATTGAACCGAGGTGAATCATTGAGCTACGGCGATTTTTCACTCGAGATCAAGGATATCATGGGATTGCATCAGCCTCCAATGGATCCTGCTTCTGATGTCTCCACCTATGAAATCAATTATACGCTGATGCAGGGGAAAATTTTAACTAAAAGAAATATTCGCAAAAAGCCCGTGGTTGACCGGGGAGATATCGTGAATGGCTGGCTTAAGCGAGGACTGCTTCAAATCAACCTCAAGTTAGAAGTGATGGAAGAAGCCGCACCAGGACAGCTCGTTCGGGTTAAAAACATAAGAACCAAAAAATATTTGAGAGGGGTCGTTCAAGATGAAAATTCAATCATTATTCCATAAAAATTTTGAAATGCCGAGGGTCGTGGCTTTGATCCTGTTCGTTACTATCGCATGTTCGACGGCGACGGCTCAGACTGTCTGGAATGATCAGGCGGCTTCGTTGATTTCAGACATTCGTGCTCATGAAATTGGTGATATCCTCACGGTGATCATACAAGAGAACAAAACAGCCAGTAAAAACACATCCACAAAAAGCAGCAAGAAGAGTGGTGTAAACGCTGGTATCGAATCTTTTTTATTCAGTCCAGCTGCAAGCAGCCTGCTTACAAAGAAGGGACAACTTCCCTCGATGAACCTCAACTCTTCCACTCAATTTGAAGGAGGGGGCAATGTGAGCAGCACAGAAAAAATCACGACTCGACTGTCCGTTCGAATACTTGATATTTTGCCCAACCGACAGTATTTGGTGGAAGGTGCACAAAAAACTTCATTTGGTGGTGAATCACAGGATGCCGTGCTGAGGGGGGTCGTTCGAGAAGCGGATATCACTTCGGGAAACACGGTCTTCAGCTACAACCTGGCCGACGTCACCATCCAGTTTTCCTCCAAGGGCGCGCTGAGTGACAAGACAAAGCGCGGTTGGTTCACAAAAGCATGGGACAAAATCAATCCATTTTGAATATCCATCCTCTAAACATTAATTCATGAAAACTCTTTGGTATTTGATTATTTGTCTGTGGGTCGGTGAGGTTTCTCTGGAAGCTGTCACGACACGCATCAAGGACGTGACAAAGATCAGGGGATCATCCGAATACGGAGTCTCAGGTATAGGCCTCGTCGTTGGTTTGGCTGGTGACGGCGATCGTAACCTCGCTCCTACCATGCAGGCCTTTGCGAATTTGCTTCAGCGAAACAACATCGTTATTCCGCCTGAAGCCATTCAATCAAAAAATGTCGCCATCGTAGCGGTGCAAGCAAAGATTTCCTCAAGGGACAAGGTAGGATCCATGGTAGATGTGATTGTATCATCCATGGGTGATGCCAAGTCACTGTCAGGTGGAACCCTCATGAGAACTTTGTTGTATGGCCCTGATCAAACAGTCGCATTTGCCACAGTTCAAGGCCCCATTTCCGTTGGGGGTTTCAATGCCGGAAGCGATGGTGCAGGTGGAGCATCCATCAGAAAAAACCATCCTTTGGTTGGCCAAATCATCAAGGGCGCAAGAGTCATCATGCCGGTGCCTGAGTCTCAGGTCATCAAGGAGTCACCGAGGGGAAGATATTTCGAGCTCGAGTTGAATCAACCAGACTTCACAACAGCAGCAAGAATAGCTGAAGCAATCAATGAAAAATTTCCGGATGTGTCCTCAGCAGAGGATGAGCGTTACATACGCGTAGGGATACCGGAAGGCCTTGAGAATCGTTTTGTAGATTATTTTGCCCGCATCGAACCTATCGAGTTTACGCCGGACATAAGAGCACGTGTTTTGATAAACGAAAAGACAGGTACAATCCTTGCGACCGCTCCTGTCAAAATTTCCAGTTGTGCGATATCTCATGGCAGTCTCACTATCAGCATCGCAAACCCTCTCAACGTATCTCAACCACCACCGTTGGCTCAAAACGCAGAAACCGTGGTCACGCCTGCCACTGATGTGAACGTCGATACAAATGACACTGCATTGATACCTCTTCCTGAAATGCCAACCATTCAAGAGGTGTCCACATCCCTGAACGCGTTGGGAGTATCCACTCGCGATATTATCTCCATTTTCCAGGCGATGGAAAAGCTTGGCGCACTGAAGGCGGAAATCATTTACCAGTAATTCAAAGAACAACCCGAATTTTTTCATGAATCCATCAGTCACACCAATCGCAGGTTCTACTCCAGGCTCACTTCAAGGGGCCTATGGATCACAGACGGACCTCGAAAGCATTTCCAGTAATAATAATAAAACGGATGCTCAAAAAGTAGGTGAACTTACAAAGGAATTTGAGGCCATGCTTTTCAAGCAAATTATCAAAGGAATGCAATCCTCTCTGGGTGGTGCAAGCATGCTTCCAACCGAGGGTCCGTCCTCAGTCTACGGAGATATGATGATGGATTCACTGGCACATTCCATTAGCCGATCCAGCCAACTGGGTTTATCAGAAACATTCCAACAACAAATTACGAACGACCAGCCAATCAATTCCCAAGAGAAGGAGGATATATGATCTATCACATCGAAATATTGGTTGAAAAGTTAAGGGATGAGCTCAAGCAGTATGGAGAATTGCTGGCCCTGCTGGACCAACAACAGGAGCTGGTTTTGAAACGTGACGCCGACGGTATTCAATCCACTGCAGAACAAATCGATCACCAGTCAATGATTCTCGAGGAGTTGAAAACAACTCGAAAGGAAGCACAATTGCAGGTTGCTGAAGATTTGGGGTTTGCGAAAATGCCTGCATTTGAAGATATCGTCCCCTTGCTGCCTCAGGAGTATCAGCCATTGATCAATGCCATCATAGAGGACAACAATCTTTCCATTCAACGCATTGGCCGACTTGCCAGGCAAAACCACTTATTGCTGACTCGATCGATCGAAATGGTGGGTAGCCTTATTCGTAGCGTCTGCCCAGACCAAACACCAAATGTATATAACGGAAATGGTGCAGTGATCTCACACCCGGGGCACGCAGCCCCCACTTACGAGCACGTTTGCTAGATCAGGATCACCACTTAAAACAAAAAACGCAAAGGATTTCATGTCAGGATTACTCGGAACATTAGACATGGGCCAACGGGCCCTTCAGACCCAAATGAAGGGACTGGAGTTGACTGGGCACAATCTTGCCAATGTCAATAACCCGAATTATTCACGTCAGAGGATCGAAGTTTCGTCCACATATCAAGTGGATGCAGGCATGGACTCAAGAGGCACCGGAGTAGGTGTCGTCACGATTCAACAGATCAGGGATCAAATTCTTGATAGCCAGATTCGCTCTGAAAAATCAGTGACAGGATTCCTTGAATCCCGCATGACTGGGCTCGATTACATTCAAACAGGTATGGGATCCGTACTGAATCCATTTGGTCAGGAAGGAGCTGGAGGATTGGACACTCAACTCGAAAACCTGGTCGCAAGTATGCACGATGTGTCTTCAGATCCCTCGTCCAGGACATCTCGACACATGTTTTTGGATGCTGCTGATACATTGGCCACTGAAATGCGGAGTGTGGATCAGCAAATTCAGCAACTCGAAGATCGTTGGGATGATGAGCTGAATCTGCGTGTGGAGGAAACGAATCTTATTTTAGACCAGGTTGCATCGCTGAGCCAATCGATTCAAAAAGCGGAACGTGGAGGAGCAAACACGGCAAATGACTTGCGTGACCAGCGTGTTAAAACACTCGAGTCCTTGAGCGAGTTGATTCCTATTGATGTAAACTCGGATGCAAATGGAAGACTTCAAATCAACGTGAACGGGGTTTCGGTCATTGATGGAGAAACAGTGGTCTCGAGACTATCCGCAGAGGCACAACAGCAAGGTGCTCCTGCTATTTCCTGGCAACCAGATGGTCAAGCTTTTGCACCTTCCGAAGGACGGCTGGGTGGCATTCAAGATGTTAGGAACACGACACTGCGTGAAATGCGCGACCAGATCAATGCAATAGCCGAGGATCTCATTCAAACGATGAATCAATCACATTCCCAGGGATTTGCTTTGGATGATTCAAACGGTCGGGATCTTTTTATTGGACAAAACGCATCAGACATTCAAGTCAATCAGGATCTAAAAGATCACCCGGAATGGTTGCAAGCCTCAAGCCGACAAGGTGAAACAGGCAACAACGAAACCATTTCAAATATGATCAATGAAATGCAGGCATCGCGGGCAGGATTGGGAGAAAGAACCTATGTGGAAGCACACGCAGATCTCGTGGCACAATTGGGCCAATCCATTCGCAGTAGCCGAAGTGACCTTGAAGATCAGCAGGCGATGGAGGCCTTGATGATCAATCAAAGAGAATCCATTAGTGGGGTTTCCCTGGACGAAGAAATGACACAGCTCGTTAAATATCAGCGAGCTTTTGAAGCCTCAGCAAGGCTGGTAAGCATCGTAGATGACATGCTGTCAACCATAGTGACAATGGGCCGATAATTAATTTAGACGTATCATGAGAGTAAGCACACAGATGTATCCCCAACAATTGTTGGGGCAACTTGGAAAACTTTCCGAGCAACAGCAGAAACTGCAAAACCAAGTCGCGACTGGATTGCGAGTTCAGGAAGCCGCAGACGATCCGTCAGCTGCGCGGAAAATTATCATGTGGCAAGCAGATAAAGCTGCTATCGGTCAATACCGCGAAAATGTTGATTCACAGCGTGACCTCGCAATCACCAACGCAGGAGTCATCCAGCAATTAAAAAAGCTTTCTGATCGTGCCAATGAATTAACGATTGTGGCTGATGGTACTCAATCGAAAGATGCTCTTCAGCATTATGCAAAAGAAGTTGATGGTTTGATTGAACAGGCTCTTTCACTTGGTAACTCGCGGTTTAATGGAAATTATATCTTTTCAGGCACTGCGACAGATACAGCAGCGTTTGAGGCAACACGCGATGCAACAGGTAAAATTACCACTGTGACATCTCAAGGCAATTCAAACGTCTCTTCTGTGGAAGTTTCACCGGGAAATACTCTTTCAGCTCAATGGGTCGGATCAAATCTAAATGGCGGCGGCCAGATAGGCTTGTTTAGGGACAGTTCACAGGAAATAGATGTTTTTGGCGATCTTATAGCTCTCAGAGATCACCTGATGGATGGCAATACTGAAGCGATTCAGCAAATTGATAACGACAAACTAGAGGCCGTTGAAGATCATTTCATACAATTTGCAGGACTTAATGGCTCGTTACAAGCGCGTATGGAAACTCAAATTGCATCATTGAACAATCAAGAATTTGCTCTGACAGGCATGATTTCCCGTGAAGGAGATGCCGATCTTGCTGAAACTGTTGTCCGGCTGAACGAAGTGCAATATGCGTATCAAGCAGCCCTGCAGACCGGAGCAAAAATTATGGATCGATCTCTCATGGATTATCTTCGATAGGGAATAAGTCTTGATCTAATTCGATGCAGGTGCGTATGGAAACTCAAGTTGCTTCATTTAACAATCAAGAATTTGCGCTGACGGGTATGATTTCCCGTGAGGGAGATACCGACATTGCTGAAACGATTGTGCGGTTGAACGAACCGCAATATGCGTATCAAGCGGCCCTTCAGAATGGAGCAAAAATTATGGACAGATCTCTTATGAACTATCTTCCATAGGGGAGAAATCTTGATCTGTTTTTTGATACTCATTAAGCTTGTTGCGCAGGGTTCGAATACTGATCCCCAGATGCTTTGCAGTTTTCGTTCTGTTCTGATCAAAAGCATCGAGCGAAGCAAGTATATGATTCTTTTCAAGCTCGGAGAGCGGCAGTATTTCTTCTTTCCCCAACACAGACCCTGCTTGACCAGCGGGTGAATGCGTCGAAGCGTCGTCAGGAGTAAAAATGTTTGAAGAAGCAGGCTCAGGAGATTGCTGACCGTGAGCCGCAGGGATCAGTATCTGCCCTGATGACATCTGGGTTAACCCCAGCAGTCCGGGCTCAATATAGCCACCCTCGGGCGTGAGTATGACAGCGCGCTCCACCACATTTTGCAGCTCCCGTATGTTGCCAGGCCAACTGTGTTCCTGCATCACTTCCAAGCTGGATTTGGAAAAACCGCAGATGGGGCAACCATGCTTCTTGGCATATCGCCTCATAAAAGTTTCAGCCAGAAGCAAAATATCACTCCTGCGATCCCTCAATGGCGGCACATATATTGGCACAACATTCAATCGAAAATAAAGATCCTGCCGAAACTCTTTTTTTTCTACACTTTGAGCTAAATCACGATTCGTCGTCGCAATAACACGAGAATCAACCTTGATGGTTCGACTGCTTCCAACACGCTCAAGCTCCCGCTCTTGCAGCACGCGCAGCAGCTTGGATTGCACGACCGGAGAGATTTCACTGATTTCATCAAGAAGTATGGTTCCATTGTGCGCTAACTCAAAACGGCCTTCCCGTCTGGATACAGCTCCAGTAAAAGCCCCTTTCTCATGACCAAAAAATTCGCTTTCCACCAGATTATCTGGAATGGCAGCACAATTAACCGTGATGAAAGACTGCTTTGATCGCGTGCTATTTTTGAAAATGGAACGAGCCACAAGCTCCTTACCCGTACCACTCTCACCCTGAATCAATACGGTTGCCTGAGTGCGGGCGACTTTACGGATCAAATCACTAAGCTGCTGCATGGCGGGAGAATTCCCAAGGATTTCATGCTCAGTATCGTTGACACTTCCCAGACTCAGGTGCTCATTGACTTGTACGAGGCGGTGATACTCTCCAGCTTTTTTGAGTAAGATGTCAACTTGGTCATCTGAAAATGGCTTGATAATGTAGTCGAACGCACCTTTTTTCATGCAGCTCACTGCTGACTCAACGCTGGCATACGCAGTCATCATGGCCACAAGCGGCTGGATGGATTTCAACTGGCAATAATCGAGCATCTCGCTACCGTCTCCGTCGGGTAGCCTTACGTCTGCAAAAATAAGGTCAAAATCATCTTTATCCACCAGTTCCTTGGCCTTGGCAAGCCCGTCTGCCTGAGCTACCAGCAGATTCTTTTTCTGAAGCATTTCAGTCAGATGCTTTCTGATAATAGGCTGGTCGTCCAGTATGATGATTTTTTCAATAGCCATGGTAATTATTGCCTCAGGAAGGGTTACGCTGGTAGGCCTTCAACGCATCACTCGGTCGATACTGGTAAGAAGAGGGAATGCTTTCAGCAGGCACCATCCCTTGCTTCATCAGGAGCTTTTCGTTCTCACGATCGATCACGACGATCTTCATGATTAAATCCGTGGCACTTTGGATAGCTAATTGGATTTCCTTATGCTTGGGAGCGTCCGGATTATTTTTGGAGGCATCTTGCAGTGCTGCCCGATGGCCTTGAATTTTAGCAACTACTTCGGCAAGAGATTTGGAGAGGGAAGCTTTTGATTTTTGATGAGCTGCGATCTGAGAGGTGTCAGCTTTCGAAGAAGACAACCATCTGTTTTCCTGCTGAACAATGTCGAGCAACTGTCGACATATATCGTTGTGGTGTTCAACATCTTTAATGATTTCGCTCAGTTCCATTATAAATTCCGAATTAACCGGAAACTTGAGCCTCCTGTTCTTTTCGCTGAATTTCGGACTCCTTGGCTTTAAGCCAACCCAATGTCTGTAATCTCCATGCAGCCATGTCTCCGATCATCTTTAAATGACGACTCAAGTTATCCGTCTTCAAGCCTTCTACACGGTCGATAATTCTTTGGTAAAATGCAAGCGCTTTTTGGTTGTACTTGAGGTCTTCGTAGAGTATCCCTAATTGATACAGCACTTCGAATAAGTCTTTTTCCTCCAACTCAAGATCCAAAAGTCTTTCATGGATCTGTACGGACCCCATCAGGTCGCCGTCTTTGACCATGAGTCCGCCGATTTCTACACCAATTCTGACCTGAAGACGGGTCCAGGTTTCTGGCTCCGTCTCTTTCAATGTCGTGGGGTTTTCAAGGATTTGCATGAACTGAGCCAAGGCTTCTGATTTACGGCTTTTTTTCATGAGTATCTTGGCTAGAAGATATCTCACTTCGATGGCTTTTGGATGATCGCTGTATGTTTTTAGGAATGATCCGCTCTCTCCTTCAACCTTTGCATAGTCATCATTCAAGAAATGAGAATGGATCAGTTTGTAGTGCACATGCGGTTTGTTGATCTTGACCAGATCGCTTTTAGAATGCTGTTGAGTAAGAAGGCGGCGATAAAGCCTTGCCGCATTGGTGTAATCCCCATCCATGAAATGCGTTTCAGCGATTTCTATTTTTGCCTTAACACCCAATCGCTGCACCACTGGAAGGTATTTTTCATCATACCCTTTCATCTTCATTGTCATGGCAATCACAGAATGATATTTTAGAAGTGCTTTCTCAATTGCCCCAGTTCGTCTTAAAATATCCGCCATCTTGAGATGGACCAGTACCTGATTTGGATCGCCGGGATATAAGGAATCGTAGTGCGAATATATTTGGTTCGCTCTTATCCACTCTTTGTTTTTCTCAGCGATCAGCGCGAGTTGGAGCAGAGCACTTTTTCGGTAACTTATGGGAGGTCTATTGTGAATTAACCTGATAAATGTTTTTTTTGATAGTTCCAGTTTACCTTCTTGTCGGTATTTTATCCCAAGATCAAAAGTCGCGTCCAAATCTGCCGCTCTCCTGTCCATGTATTGATCAATTGGATCTGTTTCCATGGCAGGTGAAGTAAACAAGTCTGGAAACTCAATGAACATAGGATCCAGCCGCATGGCGGAGGGCCAGCCTGGATCTGCACCTAGTGCTGGCTGCTGAAGTTTGTAAAGCAAGCTATCGGCAACATCTGCTTTCTTTTCTGAATAAGCCGACTCGCTGGCTGTATTTTCATCTTCAAATCCGCCTTTGGCAGGGGTATCAGAAGAAGTCACCCCGTTGATGAAAAAAAAGACAAAACAGAAGATGAACTGCTTCCTAATGACCATGGAATACAAGCGACGCTTAACAGATTGAAAATTTCTTTTCATTTCTATGGTGTAGGTGTGGTTCGATCTTCCGATGTCGAGGCGCCATCGGAATCGGCAGCGTGAGCGGGCGGAACAACCTGATTCCTGGCTGGCGAAGCAACCTGATTGGGATCACTTGCATTCTGCTGCATCTGATCCGCTTGAAAGTAATCAAGAAAAAGCCTCAAGTTAACTTTGTCGTTCAGCAGTGGTTCGTCGAATAAATCTTCTGAAAATCCATTGGGTAAAAATTCACGCTCCAACTCTTCGACAGTTTGCTGAGACGAAGGAATTGGATCAGGACGACTTGAGATGGATAATTGATTTTTCCTGCGCGCAGGCGGAGCATTCGTCGTGGTGTGATTACCCCCCGTCTGGTTCAGCTGATCCGCTGCAACTGATTCGGGAACAACAACTGGCTCTGAAATAATCAGCGACTCTAAATCATATACCTGAGAACGCAATCTAGGCTGCTCAATTCGTATTTCTGCTGGTCCAGTGTACATGAGATACCCCGGACGACGCGTGCTGTAACCCGCGCCACAACTCAAGATGCCTACACCAATGATAGAACATCCAATCTGCTTCCATTTTATTTGTGAGCGTTGCTTCCTTGCCATTATACGCCTTTAATTCCTGATATCACCATTCCGTGGTGAATTGATTTAAATTACTAATGAGTGCTCGCACAAAATTCTCAACAACGTGACCATCTGGACCCGTTATGAAATCACACTGCCTTTGTTGGCTGCCCAGCGCACTTTTGAGCATCCTTGCATTATATGTTTCGGCAGTTTAAACGACTCACTTAAGGGAAATAATCGAATTCCAACTTTGTATTCTTATCTTTATCAATAAATTTTGCTTATCGGCCTTTGTTTCAGGCATGAGAAAACCTGCAATCCCTGCATTTGATGTTCAACAGCATGTGTTTATACGATTTTAAGAATTCAGGTTCATTAGCTTTGCTGATTGCGTTCAATGGGTAACCACTACAGGAGATAAGCTCGATGAGGAACAGGTGGAGTGCGCTCTAACGTTGCACTTCAGCCTTTTGTGGTGAGTAAGCAGCCATGTGCTAAATCTGCTCGCGCAGGATGTGCTTGAAGCAGACTTCCCAGATGCACAATTGCCTTGAAATAAGAAGAACATACCATCGATTCCATCATCAAGGAACCTACAGCCTGTGGAATAGTCTGGGACATAAAATGAGATTAGGGTCGTGCAAGTTGATTTCAGCGACGGGTTGAAACAGGCAGTTGTTGTTAATTCGAGTCGATTTCACAGAGATTTCAATCCTTTCGGAAGTTTTGTTGGGATAGGTGTGCATAGAGATGAAGGAAAGCTATTGACGGTGAGTGGGGCGCTATGAATATTGAGCTGGTTATTAATAGAGCAGCACCTTAACTTGTCTTTGAAGGAAAACATCGTGAGATGACAGCTTTGGACCGCGTTGCTTGCATATTTTTTACACGATTTTTAAGCAAGTGAATACCCCGCCAAAGAGGCAATATACGTTTTTATTGAAATGAGTAGCTCAAAAAACAAAAGTTCTCATGTTGGACTTATACTGTTAAGTCCGATGGATCAAATTGAATATGTAGACCCAATTTTGTTAAAAGAAGTATCAGCTGAATTAAAGGATTGGCTGGGTTTAGGGTTTACACAATGGATGAACTACACTTTTCCCAGCGTTACTCTTTTAGATTCACCAGTCCCCGATGATAATAAAAATCAAATCTGGAAGGTAGGGGCAAACGCTTCTGAACCGCAATACATCTTCAAGCGCCTGTGCTCGGTTTCTTCCGTCGCCATCCAAATCGAAAGGATATCAATCCCACCCTCTCTGGAGAGTTTGGAATTAACATCCACCGAGAATGTCGCAGGATCCATCAGCCTCACAGATCACTGGAAACAGGTCATGGGCTGGATCGGACCAGGGCTTCTCCACGATGCCAATAATCATATGGCGGGTTTATTGGCGCTTGCCGAATGCCTCTGGGAAAACCCGGAGATAGAGTCTCTGCCTGAAAAGATCCAGGTAGATCTGCGTTGGATAATCCAGTGTGCAGAGGAAGCATCAGCTATTTTTCAAACACTGACAAGAGTGTCACGATTGGGACGTAATAAATACGGCTATGCAGATCTCAGGGAATTATTGGATGAATCAGCAAAGCTTTTTGAAATTTCATTGCCCAGATCTGTGCAAATTGATGTGAGGCATGAGGAAATAGAGTTACCGGTTCGAATCAGTTCCAAAGAATTTTTTCAGCTCTTACTGGGCTTGATAGCTGAGGCGTTTCCGAATGGCAATGCAATACCTGCTGGAGTCTTGAGTTTGAAGTCATCATCAGGCACTCGTTCGGCAGAAAAGAGATCATGTATTGCTGGAAAGTGGATTGATGACGCTGTGGCAAGTATCGAAATTCAATTTGATTGCGAACTGTCAAAAAGCTTGCCTGAGGCTGACGAGTTAAAACAGGTTTCCATTGGCCACCTCTCGGAGCTTTTGGAACTGAATAGTTCTTTTGTTTGTTTAAGTACAGAAAATTGTGGATGGATGATTGCGTTTCCAATGGCTCAGGTTGATTGAATTCTCATTCCATGATTCTGTTGATCGCGAAATCAGAATGTGTTGAAAACTCCTACTGACGCAATGGCTGGAATTGCATTCTAGCTCATTATACAGCATCAGATTTTAACTACTGCCATCTGATTCAACATTGCCATTGATTTCCAAGGACCAATCATAAAAGTTATCAAGCAGGATTTCCTTGATCTTCCACACCATGGTCATCGTCATGGCCACAGGCATGACCACCATGAAAACGGTCAACCATGGCCGCGCATTCTCTACCATTTTCAGGAAAAAAACAACTGGTGCAGGCAGTGAAGAAAATAACCAAACCAAATGATAAAGTAAGATGCATATCATCATCATACTCAACATCCGACGATTTAAGCCTGAAAAAAGCTCTGTATCATGACGCAGCGTCTCGTCCGGAATCATGAAAGCGAGACGCTTGAGCAAGAAATTCAAATGATAAAGATACGTTAACCCGCAGAAGAAAAGAAGGGCTACAGAGAAGCTGTAGAAGGGAATCAATGGAAAATCATGCCAAAAGAAGAGAAACGGTGTTAATCCCATGTTCAGGACACCGATTAAAATAGATCGATCCACCGCCTTTGACCATATACGTTCCTGAGGTTGAAATTTCCCAATTTGAAACAATCCAAACAGCAGCATCGCGTTAGCTAGCAAAGGCAACAGAACTCCCATCTCACGGGCCCGAGCGTATAAATCGGTATGTGCTTCAGCAAGCAATGCCAAGGGCAAACCCCAAAACAAAGCAGATAAACCTCGGATCAGTCGGCCAACAGATTTGAGGATGGACTTCTTGAGTGCAAGGCTTGACCTGTTCGTAACGTCGATCATCACGAGCTTAAGTAGGTATAATCTGACAATCCCTGGTCATAGTCGCGAAGTAAGCGCATTCCCTCTCGCGGCTTCATTTGATCAGCCTTGATTGCTCTGTCCACCTGGCGCTTCATGTGACGCTTGAGTTCACGCTGATCATATTGAACCGAAGACAAAGCCAAACCCACATTGCTTCCTTCGATCACTTCCTCAATGTAGTAACCCGAAGGTTCGTCTTCATCCAGAAATACATGCGCTTCATTCACTTTGCCAAACAGATTGTGAAGATCGCCCATAATATCCTGATAAGCCCCCATCAAGAAAAACCCTAGATAATAGTCGTCCTTTAAGTGACCCGACTCGTCGACTTGAATGTCATGCAAGGGAAGCGTGTTTGATGTATCTTCAAAATCAATGAATCTGTCTACTTTACCATCTGAATCACAAGTGATGTCAACAAGCGTACCCTCACATTCGGGGGCTGTCTTAAGTTTGTTGATAGGCATGATGGGAAATAACTGATCCAAGGCCCAATGATCTAGAAGGGATTGAAATACGCTAAAGTTACAAAGGTACTGGTCTGCAAGCTGATCCTTCAACTGACGGATTTCTTCTGGCACGTGAGCTTTGCCTCGATAGCTTTCTAGGACACCTTTTCCTATCTCCCAGAATAAAGTTTCTATCTTGGCCTTGTCTACTAATTCCAAAAGACCAAGCGTAAACATGTTGTACGCGTCGTCCTTGCGTTCCAATGCGTCATGGTAAGCTTCGAGTCGATTGAGATTAGTCAGGTTGTCTCTCATTTGGAGCAGCTCCTTGACCAGAGGATGCTCATCGCCATTGTAAGTAAAATGATCCGCAGGGGTGCCTTTTTTGATAGAACCAAGGACCTCGACAAGAAGCACGCTGTGATGAGCCACAATTGCACGACCACTTTCACTCGTGATTTGTGGATGAGGAACTTCCTCTGCATCGCACACGTTTCCAAGATAGTAAACAATATCGTTGGCGTACTCCTGAAGGGTATAATTGGTGGAACTTTCAAAGGCGGTTCGACTGCCATCATAATCCACACCAAGCCCTCCCCCAACATCTACTGTTTCAATTTTAAACCCTAACTTATAGAGTTTGGCATAAAGACGAGCAGCTTCCTGTGTTGCCTTTTTGAAAGTCAGAATATCCGGTACTTGAGAGCCAATGTGAAAGTGAAGCAGCTTGAAGCAATGCTCCATTTTTTCCTTTTTCAACAGCTCGGAGGCGGCCACCAATTCACTCGTACTCAGTCCAAATTTTGCATTTTCCCCAGCACTTTCGGCCCATTTACCAGCTCCTTTGCTGAGCAGACGAGCGCGAATACCAATCATGGGCTCAACTCCGACCTTTCGAGAAATGGAAATAATTTGGTTGAGCTCTTCCATCTTTTCAACCACCAAGATAACCTGCTTATTGAGTTTGATACCCATCAATGCCATATGGATATACCCACTATCTTTGTAGCCATTGCAAACCATCAGGCTACCGGGAGAGTCCTGAAGGGACATGGCTGCAAATAATTCAGGCTTGCTGCCAACCTCCAACCCCATTCCAAAAGGCTTCCCACCTTCCATGATTTCCTCAACTACTTCTCTGAGTTGATTGACCTTGATTGGAAAGACACCCCGGTAAGTGTTTTTGTAATCGCACTCCTTGATAGCTTGTTGGAAGGATTGATTGATCGAAGCGACGCGGTGTTTGAGGATGTCCTGAAACCGAATGAGTATGGGAAATTTAAGACCTCTGGATTTTACCTCTTCGACAATGTTCATCATATCTACCGAGCCACCCGCATCTTGCAAAGGGTATGCAGTCGCATGCCCTTCCTCGTTGATGCCAAAATAGTTGGCACCCCAACGATTGATATGATAGAGCTCGCTCGCCTTGTCCACTGACCACGCTTCAAATTTTTCCTTCAAATCTCTCATTCGACCCAAAATAGGATGAGACGCACTATATCGAGAGGTTTCAGGAATTCAATAATCTGTGTACTCTTTTTGAAGGAAAACGAATCAGGCGGAAATCATACGATATGCCTCTGGAAACATCCAAAAAAACCGTTTCCAGCAGGATTAATTCAAATATTCACCTTGATGTCATTTGCAATTCATTGGTGTTTTATTTTAATTTGCTAAGCCAAATATTTCTTTTCTGCATCATTAAATCAAATTTCCCTAATCGAAAATAAACTTGAACTGAAAATAAAAAAAATTAAGTTTTCGTGTTTTATGAGAACAGCTAAAGAAATCGACCAGCAAATCAAGTTACTACTCAAAGAAAAAGAGTCATTGAAGAATATTAATCCGAATAAGACCCACAAAGAAATAATGCATAATATATCAGATCCGCTTAACTTGATTAAAAATGTGTTCAAGGACCATGGGTTGAAGTTCAGTAAAGAAATAATCAAAGGAGAATTATATGCTTTTAACTTTAAGTCCGATAAAAAATTCAAAAAGCTGGACCAATCGATGGTTTACGATTTCCTGAAGGAAAATGACTACAATGAGTTATGGGCAAGCAAAAGGGATTTGAATAAATATTTTCCTAATACAGATTGCACGGAATATATTAAATCTAGAAACACTCATCAAATACGAAGGTTTGATCAAAAAGGCCAAATCACTCATTCTGTTTTACGAGGTCAGAAAATATTATATTTACTCAAATGAATTATTTTAATCTTTCATATTGAATAAGGTTGAACCAGGTCCAATTGTTCAAAAATTGACAATTCAGAACAATGTTCGGGAAGGGTGTAGAAGGATCAGGGAAAAATTTATTTCATGACATCAGAACTTGATGGGAGAATAGAGATCTAGATAAATGGTATTAAGGTGATCATCCGTGTGTATTTTGCACGAGATCACAGCTTGAATATAGGTCTTCGTTGAGGTTGCATGAGTGTCATGGGATCTATTGCTTTGAAACAAATTGTCAAGGAATGTAACGAGGAACTCCAAACCTATCAGATCGAGGACTGGCCGGGGGCTGTCAACGGACTTCAAGTAGAGAATAACGGGCAGATACACAAGATAGCGGCTGCTGTAGATGGAACCTTTGCAACGGCCCAGAAGGCAGTGGAGCAAAAAGCCGATTTATTAATTGTTCACCACGGATTATTCTGGAACAAAACTCATCCGTGGACAGGCAAGAGGTATGCATTCATGAAATTTTTGATGGATCACAATCTTGCCGTCTACAGCTCACACCTCCCTCTGGATGTGCATCCGGTTTTAGGCAACAACGCAGGACTCTGTCAGGCCTTGGGATTCAGGAAGATCAAACCTTTTTTCAGGGATAAAGGAAGGGAGCTCGGTTTACGTACAGGTAAAAAAATCTTGCGAGCCAAACTAATGGGAAACCTCGAAGGAATTTTAGGAACTAAGCCAACGTTGCTGCCCGGTGGGCCTGAGCTCTGCCAAAAGATAGGAGTGGTGACTGGAGGGGCTGGGGCCGAACTTGCCATTGCTGCCCGCGAGGGGGTAGATACGTTCATCACAGGTGAAGGCCCTCATTGGACATTCGCTTTGGCCGAAGACTTGGGCATCAACGTCATTTATGGAGGACACTATGCTACCGAGACCTTTGGTGTAAAAGCCTTGGCCGAGCAACTTTCCAATCGACACAAGCTGCCCTGGACTTTCATTGATCATCCAACAGGACTTTAACAGCACTTGAATGGCTTTGACTGATTCAACCCAAACGCGATTAATCCAACGACCCTTAACTGATGGAGGTTTTCAACGATTTTAGACATCTGAGATAATTGCAGTTAAATGTGCTGCCGCCCAAGAAAAGAAAGAGCATCTATTCAACAAGCACCCGATAAAATCATTCCCTCCTTTCTGTTTTTGATGAAAGGTAATGAGTTTTTCCAAATATCAGGGTTCGCAGAAGAATAATGGTTAACTTTTACCAGCATGTTCTTTTTTGCTCATATTGGCCATAACTACCCACTTTTTGGAAATTTATCATAAGGGACCCCTTGTTTACTTATTTATGTTTATTAGCCATGTTAATAACTAAATGAGAGATTTTAAATGCCTATCAATGCTCTGCACGGGAGTATCTCAGGTATTACGAAAAAAGTTCAGCTCATACGAATTTATCAGAACCGCATTCAAAAGGACATCGATTGAGTTTGAAGTTTCATTGCATTCAGGTGAGGTATGCGGCCGTGAGTGCTAGCTCTGAAAATATTCCGCCATGAAGTTTTTGGGCCTTTCTACGAGTGCCTCTTCTCAAAATTAATTTACAGGTTCATTTGTGGTAGAAAGACTCAACCATGGGATTCCCGACATGATGCACCATTTGAAAAATAGTAAGGTGGCAAACGAGCCATTGAACCTTTGATCAACAAGAGGAATGACGCTTCAAGAACAAAGCTCAACCACGATGGCAGTGATGTTATCTTTGCCGGAAGCATCCAGAGCTTCTTTGACCACAGCCTCGGCTGGGTTCAAATCCTTAAGATAGGGAGGTGGTTTTAATACTGTTTTTTCGACGCTATAGGGAGTAATGCCATCTGCCACACCATCAGTACAAAATACAAGTCGATCCTCTTGACCTAACGTCAACCGTCCCAATTGAGGTGAACTGCAAGCACGCCCACTGCCTATCGATTTTTCGAGCACATTATTTGAAGCATGACGTCGGGCTTCCTCTGAAGACAACTTGCCTTCCCGCACCTTGCGAGCGGCCACTGTATGATCATTTGTCAGTTGATCAATGGAACCTTTGGAAGGCAAATGATAGATCCGGCTGTCTCCCAAGTGAGCAAAGTAAAGAACCCTTTGATGTATCCAGCCAATGCTTAAGGTAGCTCCCATATTACAACACTCTTGATAGTGGCTTGAAACTTTCAGAATAGCATCGTGAATCTGTTCACAAAAAGCAGTAAGTATATTGTTATAATCTATTTGAGAAACTTTTCTACCTCGATGAAACTCACGTGAAATCAGGTCGGAAATCGATCTCAATGCCGATTGACTGGCATACTCTCCCGCTTCTGCCCCCCCAATGCCATCGCTTACTGCGAAAATAAAATGATTCTTTCCTGATAAAGCCGTTCCTTCTTTACCCAGGTAACAAAGCTCGCATTCATCAAACATCAGCAGCAGGAACGAATCCTCATTGTTACGACGATATCGGCCAGGATTCGTTTGGGCCGTCCATTTGATGTCATGCATCTTTTCCATACCACTCATAGAATTCACTTTTTCCCGATCACGTCCTCTTGCCTCAAACCTTCACCACTTTCCTTGAGGATGGCGAATTCGAAATCAATGATGCAAAAGCGCCCCAGCTGAGTGCTGTATGTCACGTTGCGCGCAAAAGGGTCGTCATGAACGACGCCGAAAGATTCGAGCTCTTCAAACAGACTTTTGAGCTTGCCGGGGCTCAGGCTTTGCACAATGGCTCCAACATTAGTGGTCACGAGGTAAAGCTCTTCAGAATCTTTTTGGACCAGTTTAGGGACAAAATCACAACCCTGTTTTTCCAGATGTTCTAGCATACGAACTTCATTGTCAAAACGCTCTTGAGCATGTTTCCCGCTGAAGCGCTTGTGCACTCGACCGTCAAAGCCGATGTGCACCACCGATCGCGGTGTGTTTTTCATTTCACGCATGACAGCGCAAAACTAACACGAGCGTGAAAAGCGATCCAGCAAGTAAACCAGAAGGAAGAATAAGGAACTCCTGAAACTGATCGGTCTCTGTTTGGTTCGGCTTGAAATGTCCACCGCACCCGGCACAAGAAACCGTATCAAGATGGAAGACGCCTGTTTGGCTTTATCCTGTCAGGATTATGATTAAACTTCGAAAACTGCCCGAGGACAAAAAATATTTGAGAGATGGTTCACTTTTTGCTTAAATGATTTCAGGGTTGCTGGTGCCTCTAATTGTCCAGTGCCTTTGACGTTAGAAAATAAAACTGAATTATTCATCATATGCCTAAATACAAGCTCGAATACATCTGGCTAGACG
>JBDQII010000034.1:0-19407 GCA_040264395.1 Verrucomicrobiota bacterium | reverse complement strand
GGTTAAACCACGAGTGGTAAAGTTTGAGAAATATCCATTGGGTCCAGCAAAAATAATTCGGATCGGTTGTATCCACTTCTCGCGACCAATCATAGCTGAAACCAAGTGACTTGATCTGCCTTTTGAAATTAGTGATATTGGCTTCGGTGGTGACACGCGGATGTTGACCCGTCTTGATCGCGTATTGTTCCGCAGGAAGGCCAAAAGCATCCCATCCCATAGGGTGCAGCACATTGAACCCTCGAGACCGTTTGTACCTGGCAAGAATGTCTGTTGCGGTATACCCCTCAGGGTGTCCAACATGCAGCCCGGATCCAGACGGGTATGGAAACATGTCAAGGATGTAGTATTTGGGTGGTAATTGAGAGGCAGCCACTTCCCCTGCTAATCCATGACGTTCAGCGAATGGATGTTTTTTGGGGATGGTTTCGCCTGGATTCCAGGCCTTGAAGGCTGCTGTCTCATCCCAGATTCGCTGGCGCTTTGGTTCTATGATATCAAATGGATACTGCTTTCGCATGATGCAATTACTTGGTGTCTTGAGTTCTCATCGGAGGGACAATGAAAATTGACCCTATAGGCAAGAATTATGTGTGAGTGAATGAAGCTACGGAGCCACAATTATCAATTACCGCAGATGTTCTGCCCAATCCCATAAATTGTGGAGCTAACGTTTGTTGAGAATGATACCCAGCACCATGCCTCCAAGAGCCGCTACGCCAAGGGACTGGTACGGGTACCGACGAATAATCTGATCGACAACCTCTACACCTGCATAGGTCTGTTGATCTATGCGCAAACTTGATTTTTTCAAACGTTCGAGACGTTCCAGAAGTTCCTTTTTCGAATTCTCAGGAAGATCTTCGGCTGTATTTTTAATCAAACCCTCAGCTTCCTCGATCAGGTTCTTGATGTCCTGAAGCAACTGTTTATGCCCCCCCTCATCAGTCGTGAGATTGTTGAAATATGTTTCCATCGTTATATATGCTCATGTTCTTGGAAATGGAGCACCTCTGACATGCAACACTCAAGTTTCATGTTTATGCTAGGAAAGCCAACATTCTTCAAGTTTTTGCTGGAACAAATAATTGCCGCAAAAAACCGGACTTTGCTTGTTTGATAGGATAAAAAATTTTAACGCACCCCAAACTGTCACCCTTCAATCAAAGGATTAGGAGATTGGATAGGATCACTCCACACAAAAGAAGTGCTCATACTGACAAGATTCCATCCCCAGTCAGGCAAGGCATATTCGAGAGCGCTGAAAGACAAACTTTCGGATATCTCCCCAAGGGAACTCCCTGACTGGCAGCGGGATCCCATGGGAAAATGTCGATTGCTCGTTTATCAAACAAGGGGGTGTCGCAAACCCTAATTTAAGTGACCCAAGCCGCGGTTATTTTGAAGTTTTCCTTCGCATGGCTCGGTAAATTTGAAGTTGCAGATAAGTCACCGATTCACTCAGGGATTCTCTTACGGGAGCCAGTCGATCATCACCAAGTTCAGTGAATGCTTTTTCCATGGTATCAGCTTCCTCCTGCGTGAACCAAGCGTGATCCCGTAATTCGAGATCTGCGATCACCGCCTTTGCCAGATGCTGTTCCACGGTTTGGATACCAATCTGTCTGGTTTGAGCAATCGAATGAAGATCCAGCCCATCGTTGAACATCCTGACTGTTTTGAAGACGGTTTCACCAGGTCTGGAAGCATCGCGCTCACGAACAGGCTTGGAGTCCGGTTGCGGATGGTTGTAATTCTGTCGGGGGTTAACATCTAAAAATGTCTTAATCGTTTCTACAAAGGAGGGGCCGTAGGAGTCGAGTTTCACTCTGCCAACACCTGAAATCTTGCTGAATGATTGGAGATCAATGGGATAGTACGCGGCCATCTGTCGCAAGGCTACATCAGAGAATATAGTGTAGGCGGGTACTCCTTGCTCATCGGCCAACTGCTTCCTCAGGCCACGAATGGTTTCGAACAGCGCATGATCATACTCATCACCTGCTGCAAGGGTCCTCGCAATGGCCGCATCTGGTTTAACCGGCGGTTCCGCCAGGGCAATGGTCTCTTTCCCTTTGAGGAACTGATTTCCCCTCTCGGTCATTTGAATGGTATTGTATTGATCAGCATCTTGATTCAAGAGGCCTTTGCGCATGAGTTCTCGACCAAAATGCATCCACGCATCCCGCGTATATTCCTTACCTATTCCGTAAGTGCTTAAGGCCTGATGCCCCCATTGCCGTATTTTTTCCGTATTGGCTCCGGTCAAGACCTCAATCAAATGCCTCAATCCTACTGAAAAACCACTATGCTCCCTGACACGGAATACGCAGGACATCAGTTTCTGCGCAATGACTGTGCCGTCCATTTTTGAGCGTGGACTGAGACAATTGTCGCATCCGCCACAAGGAATATCATCGAAATGTTCATCGAAATAGTTGAGTAAACCAGCACGTCGACAATCCGCACTTTCAGCAAAATGGCTCATGGCAAGTAATTGGTCAATAGCTACTTTGCGCTCTTGTTCACTTGCCTTATCCTCCCAAAGACGCCGATATTTAATTTCATCGCTCGCGCTGAAGAGCAAAACACATTCGCTGGGAAGTCCATCGCGCCCTGCCCTGCCTGTTTCCTGATAATAACCTTCGATGTTTCTTGGAAGGTGATAATGCATGACAAATCTCACATTAGGTTTATCGATCCCCATTCCAAATGCAACCGTGGCGCAGATCACATCAACATTGTCTTTAATGAAATCCTCTTGTGTCTGACGACGCTCCTCATCAGAGAGTCCCGCATGATAAGGTTTAGAGCTGACCCCATTGTCCTTGAGAAAACGTGCGAGATTCTCGGTGGCTGCTCTACTGAAACAATAGACAATACCACTCTCGCCCTTATGTCTCCGAGTCAAAGCGAGAGCCAGACCATCTCCATCTTGTCTTGGCCTCACGCTGTAGGACAGGTTTGGGCGATTGAAACTGCCAACAAATGTTTGTGGCTCACTGAAGTGCAAGCCCTTGATGATATCATCTCTGACACGCGAAGTAGCTGTCGCTGTTAGTGCGAGGAATTGAGCTTTGGGAAATCGCTGTCTCAATGCTCCCAATTTTCGGTACTCCGGGCGGAAATCATGTCCCCACTCGCTGATACAATGAGCCTCATCAACGGCAAACCGATTCACATTCCATTGATCCAGATTACTCAGAAAATCAGGTATCATCAGACGTTCCGGTGCTACATAAAGGAGCTTATAGGCCCCTCCCCACAACCCTCGCATGCGCTCGGCAGCTTCGGGACGAGAAAGAGATGAATTGAGAAAAGTAGCAGGAATTCCAGCCGCGTTCAAACCATCAACCTGATCTTTCATCAATGCGATGAGAGGAGAAACAACAACAGTCAATCCCTCGTCGGTTAATGCAGGCAATTGATAGCAAAGTGATTTCCCGCCCCCTGTGGGAAGAAGGGCAAATGTTTCCTTTCCTTCAAGAACGGACCGAATAATTTCTTTTTGTAAGGGGCGGAATTGTTCAAACCCAAAATGCTCTTTGAGCAGCGCAGCCAGAGACGAATCGTTGTGAGTCATGTATACAGTTCTTCGATTAAATCAAATGTAAGGTGCACTGCAAAATAATGTAATATGTTAAAAGCGGATGATCAAGAAAATGGCAGTCTCAGTTCAAAAGAACGGGGACAATGATCAAAAAAATCGCCCGATCGATATGGAAATTTCGGAATTTTGATAGCGTCCAGCACCACATGTAGGACGCCTTTGCTGAAAAGAGAATGAACCATATCAATAAAATGAAGATATAATACGGACAAACATTGAAGGAATAGCCCAGATGGAAAGCGCGTTCTCACGCTGCCCCCTTGCGTCAAAACCAAAGAAAGGTTCAGTTTTAAAATAGACGAATTTACATCTCAATCTAAAGAACGACTTTATTCTACGCGAAGGCCGTTTTATGAACATGCACGGAGGAAGGTATCCAGAGGACAATTACTGACAGTGTTTGTTACCATTGAAACAGTAGGGCTTGGTCAACATTGACAGCCTCTGTATCTTGATAAATCGCCACGAAACCGAAAAGAGAAAAAGAGTCAGTTATCTTTATTTTCAACAGTCAAGGACTGTGATCTCACCCCTTCAACCGCCTCCTCCAGTTGTTTGCGAAAGGCATATCGGTAACGCGGAGTGATGATCAATTCCCGGAACAATCCGCGCTCACGCCTGATCACCAATTTGCGATGTTTTAAGGCCAGGGTATTTACCCAGAATTCAGCTCGAAACCTGCGGCGCTTCGAAATGGAGGTCATATCCTTGAGTGCAAATTGCCTCACAGGAATACCGAGGCAATAAATGACAAGATGGCTCGATTTCAGCCTGTAATTGACCGTTGCACAAAGTGTGATCCCAATAACTACGCAACAGATAATGGCGCCAACCGAGTAGAGTAAATAAACCATGATCAAATCCCCAGCTCGCTCAGTGCCAAAGCAGCATCAAAGCACAAAAACTGTTATTCACCACTCGATAGGGATGATAATCACGTCTCCCACTTTGATTTTTCTGGGATCAGTGATTTGTGGATTTGCTTCCAAAATCTCAGCAATGGTAACATTGACACCCTCCAGTCGGTAAGCCTCAGCAATGGCCGAAATCGTGTAATTGGGCTCGATGGTGACTTCCGCAATCTTTTTGGGGACCCGCTGCGGCTTGGCAGGCTTTAAAGGTGCTGCAACTGCTTTGATGCTCAGTTTATTCACCGCTGTGACAAGATCCTTGATCTGATTCACCAAAGCCTTGTTATCACCGGCTCGTTTTTCGTCTACTGTCTTGATGCGATCTATGAGTGCTTCCGAAAGTTTCGTTAAATCCGATTCGGAAACAGGAGATTTAGGAATCTTTGCGACTTCACGTCTCAAAGAACGATTTTCCTTTTCAAGCGCCTGCATCCTCTGCATGAGGGATAGATTGGCTGTCTGAGCATCATCAATTTCAGCTCGCAATTTGCGATAGCGTTCTTCAGTTTCCTGTTGAAGTAGAAAGATGGTGTTTTTGAGATTTGAATCCTGAGCTTGCAAGCCTGTCCCCACCGAAACAGTGCAAAAGTAAATCGCAAAAATGAAGGTTTTACAGTGCATAAAAGGTATATTGCGTTAGATACAGCCTATCTTCAAGGGCTTTTAACTCCTGAGTTTTTTTTAGATACGGTCTATTCAACAAGCCATGACATGATGGCTTTCTGCGCATGCAATCGATTCTCGGCTTGATCAAAAATAGTCGTGGAGTGCTCTTCTAAAGCTTCCTCACTCACTTCTTTACCGCGATATGCTGGCAGACAATGCATTAACAAAGCATCCGGGTTCGCTTTCGCCATCAGTGGAGTATTTATCTGGTAGCCTTTAAACATTTCAAGTCGGCTTTTCGATTCTTCTTCCTTCCCCATGGAGACCCATACGTCGGTGTACAGAACATCACTGCCTTCCACAGCAGCTTCAAGGTCCTGGGTAACGATTACGTTGGAACCAGTCTTCTCGATGAGACCTTTCGCAGGAAAAAAGGCTTTTGGTGAAGCAATGCGCAGCTCAAAGCCTAGCTTGATTGAGGCAAACACCCAGGAGGTTGCAACATTGCAGGCACCGTCGCCAACGAATGTTACTACCTTTCCTTTGATGGAACCCAGCTTTTCTCGGATAGTCATCAGGTCGGCAACTATTTGACATGGATGCGCGTGGTCAGTCAGCGCATTGACGGTTGGGATCATGCTGTATGCGGCAAAATCAACAACATCCTGATGTGCATAGGTTCGGATGATCGCACCATGCACCATGCGACCCAACACACGAGCTGTGTCCTTGATGGGCTCTCCCCTCCCCAACTGCATGTCATTAGCAGTAAGGAAAATAACCTGACCACCTAATTCTCTCACCCCGACTTCGAAAGAAACTCGTGTTCGCGTTGATGATTTAGAGAAAATCATGGCCCACGTTTGATTGGCCAATGGGCGGAATGTTGTATCGGTTCGTTCCGCTTTCAGTTTATCTGCTAAATCAAGGATTGCTTCGAAATCCTCGATCCTTTGTTCTTCAAGACTCAGGAAATGTTTCATGATTCAATTGATTCTAAAGTGTCGTTTAAAATGGATAATGCCTCGTTTACTTCAGTTGAAGTGATGTTGAGTGCGGGCAAAAATCGCACGACCTGAATTCCCGAAGGAATGGTGAGCATTCCGCGGGCGTGAAGCCTTTCCACCATCTGAAGAGAAACAGGGCGTGGATCATCCGCCAAGGCCGATATCTCCGGATTAAAAACAATACCAATCATCAGCCCCATCCCTCGAATACCCTGAATCAAACCAGGGTATTTTTCTGCCAAACCTTTTAATCTGTTCGCGAGCAAACATCCCATTTCAACTACATTTTGCTCCAGCTGATCTCTTTCAATGACTTCCAGAATTTTCAATGCAATTGAACAACCCAGTGGGTTTCCACCAAATGTGGTCCCGTGGGTCCCTGGCCCAAGAATATCTTGATATGGTTCTCTTACCCAGAAAGCGCCAAAAGGAAATCCCCCTCCTATAGACTTCGCCATGGAGATCGCATCTGGTAAAAATGAAGATTCATTTTCTTCATCGCATAAGATTGATGAATAACTTTGGAAAGCCCCCGTGCGATAATGACCGCATTGAACCCCGTCCCAGAGTAGCAATAAACGGTGCTTATCACACAAAGACCGTAGGCCTCTCAAATAGGAGGGATCGGCAGAACAGATACCTCCTTCACCCTGAATGCCCTCGACCATGATGGCCACGGTGGAAGGACTGATTGCCTTTTCCATGGCTTCGAGATTATTGAATGGCACATGACGAAACCCGGGCATCATCGGGGAAAACCCCTGTTTTACTTTTTCCTGCCCGGTCGCAGCAATACACGCCATGGTTCGTCCGTGAAAAGATTGCATGCAAGTCAGGATCTCGTACCTGCCTTCCTCATGGCCGTACTTTCTTGCCAGCTTGAACATACCTTCATTGGCTTCAGCACCACTGTTCGCAAAAAAGCATTTTCCTGGTCCTATCCTATCCACCAGAGCACGTGCCAGTTGACCTTGCAGAGGCTGATAGTACAAATTGCAGCAGTGAGTCAGAGTAGCAGCCTGATTTGAGATCGTCTCCACCAATTCAGGATGTGAATGCCCAAGAGCATTGACGGCTATGCCTCCCCCCATATCGAGGTAACGACGTCCATCAACATCCCATACCTGACTTCCTTCACCCCGTTCAATAGTCAAGGGAAATCGACCGTAGGTGGGCACAACATAATCGTTAAACAAAGATTGTACCGCATGATTTGTTTCACTGATCGATGCTGATGTTGTTTTGTTATGATTCATCTTGTTTTCTTTTGTGGAAAACCTTGTTAATTCGTTGATTCCATTCAATTAACGCAACACTATTTCGGTGCCAACTCCCTGATCAGTAAATATTTCAAGCAAAACTGAATGGTTCACTCTACCATCCACGAAGGATACTTTATCCACACCGGCTTCAATGGCCTTAGTCGCGCTATCCACTTTGGGAATCATTCCGGCCCCAATGATGCCTTTTTGTTTTAACACGGCAACGTCTTGAACCCTCAGATGCGAGATCAGTGAGTCTGGGTTTTCCGGATTCTGTAAAAGACCAGGAACATCGCTCATGAATACCAAGCGCTTTGCCTTCAATGAGGTGGCCGTTACTGCCGCCGCAATATCGGCATTGCAATTGTGAATATGCCCATCCTCTCCAATAGCTGTGGGACTGATGACTGGCGTCACTCCATTGGCAATGCATTCTAGGAGCGGTTTGGTATTCACTTCTACAACCTCTCCAACGTAGCCGATGTCGATTTGATCACCATCCGGCCCATCCACCAGTTTTCTGTGACACTTGAAAATTTCGGTACCAGAGAAACCTCGAGCGACTCCACCGAGAGCATTGATCGTTTTGACTATTTCAGGGTTGATTTGATGCGATAAAACTTCGTGTACGAGTTGAACCGCTTTCTCATCGGTTACTCGATGGCCCTGCTCAAACCTGGGCAAGAGCCCCTCTGCCTCCATGGCTCTCGAAATCGCCTTGCCTCCTCCATGAACGACAACCGGGTTGATTTCAACGGCCTCTAGAAATACGACGTCACGAGCCACGCCTTGACGAACCGATTCATCTGGCGAATCCATGAAACTCCCTCCATATTTGACAACAAAAGTAGCCCCATTGAATTTTTGAATATAAGGAAGCGCTTCTAAGAGCACGCCTGCCTTGTTAATTAGATGTTCCATGACAATCGTTTTATCCCCCCAATGAAGCAGGGTCAGTCACATCCCCCTTATTGAACTCAACATATTCCTCAGTTAAATCACTCGCATACATGACGGCTTTACCTTTCCCTAGGTTTAAATTGACATGCAAATCAAATTCAGGGTCAGCCACGGCTCTACAAAGTCGCTCGAAGGTAACACGCGTGGGTTTGCCTGCCTTAAGTGAATATAGAATCTTACTTGAACCTGCTGCGCTGTAGCCGATGTCCACTTTATTTTCTTCCACGGTGGCATCCGAATAACCAAGCGCATCGATTATCCTTCCCCAATTGGGATCACCACCCAACCAGCTGGTTTTTACCAGCGAGCTATTGGCCACAGAACGAACGGCTGCATCTGCTTGCTGATTATTTTTGGCACCTGCCACACGTACAGTGACGAACCGAGATACACCCTCGCCGTCCTTAACCAGCATTTTAGCAAGCGCAAAACAAACCAGATTCAGAGCTTGTTGAAACAAGGTTAATGAGGATTTTGAGATAGCATCCTTTGCGGTATGCCTGATTGTCTGATTGTTGGCCAATCCATTCGCCAAAACCAACACCGTATCGTTCGTGCTCATATCACCATCCACCGTGATTCGGTTAAAAGTCGAAGCAACAGCCTCCGTGAGGCAGCGCTGTAAGGTTGGTTTGCTGATAGCCGCGTCGGTAGTGATAAAGGAAAGCATGGTGGCATGCAGGGGCATACTATAAGGTCTATTACCAGTTGGACTCATCCCCGGCTGAATCATCCCTGCACCTTTGGCGACTCCACCGATCGTGACTTTTTTGCCATCCAATGTAACCTCTAGCGCATATTGTTTTGGATGAGTATCGCTGGTCATGATAGCTTCGGCCAATTGATCCCCACCCAAAGATTCAGTCGTCAATTGACCGCATGCAGCCTCAACACCCTGTCGAATATTTGGCATCGGAAGCGGTAGACCAATCCGCCCAGTAGAAGCGACAAAGACTTCGGACGTTTTAACACCTAGATGCTTGGCCGTTTGACGACACATGGATTCCGCATCCTCACGCCCTTTTAATCCCGTACACGCATTGGCATTCCCTGAGTTAACAACCACGGCCCGAGCTTTGCCGATCTTTAGATGATCAACACAGACTTTCACTGGAGCAGCACAAATTTGATTGGTGGTAAACATGCCGGCAGCTGCGCAGGGAGCCTTTGAGTATATGACACCCAAATCCAATTTGCGCCCCTTGTTGGAACCCTTGCCAGTACCCATTCGTTTTACATCACAAAAAACTCCTGCCCCCAGGAAACCCCTGGGAGAAGTTACGGAACCGGAAATAATAGAAATACTCATCGCTTTGAAATACAAAGGTTGAAGCAAACGGGAGAAATGAAAGAAACGTAAATAGAGAGAATATCGCCCGGAGCTTCTAGTGAAGGCGCCTGGAGCGACAATGCCGATAATGTCTCTCTCTAGATTTGATGATCATTGAGAGAGGATCAAGGAGGAAAGCAACTGGGATGTCAACTCGAAAATCTCCAATGACAGACTTCTCGCTGGCGATGAAAGGTCATCTCACAAGAAAGGTCACCATGGCCTCGGAAGTGGCAGGGATTTCCTTTTGGGGATAATACCCCTGCTCTTAAATCAACGCTCAGGCTTTGAGAAAGTTAAGGAATTTGAAATCGTTGGGGTTGTCCATTTGGGCAATGGAGTAACCCGGCATCAACTGATCCATCATGGCTGAATCATCTCCAAAATGCCGCTGAAAGATCTCTCCGAAAGCAGCTCTGAAGTCAGTACGCCGTCCCAAGTAGCGGCTGCGGGCACTGAACATTGCATTCTCTTCCCATGTTGTCTCATCGCAGTTATAAACGCCTCCCTCGACTCCTCCTCCCGCTACAAACATAACACTGGATTCAGCATGATCAGTACCGTTACTTCCGTTCTCTTTGGACGTACGGCCAAATTCCGTCATGGTAACTACCAGTAAATCTTCCCATTGAGATTGTAAATCACGATGCAACGCCTGCATCCCCTGCGCTAATTCTCCCAGTAAATTAGCATGACTCCCGTTGATCTGCCCTTGACGCTGGTGAGTATCAAAACCGCCTCGCCGTAAGCCAATAATTTTCGCTGGTGTGCGTTTTAACAACATCGCAGCTTCGGAAAGTTTGCGCCCCATGGAAGTATCTGGATATACAGCATCATTTTCAGGTGTATAATCTCCCTTGGATACTGCATCCTGCACTACGGTCATCGTTCTTCCCAAGGTTTGCCCTGCACCATGTACCAATCCTCCATAAGGCTTGAATGGTTTATCGGGTGACAATCCATATAGCCCCATCAATCCTTTACCGTCTTTTGAGCCGGGTGAAGATGGAGGCGTGCCGAGAAACTTGTTTCCTGCAGGAAAAGTAAAGTCACGTGTCCTGCTGAAATTCGGAATCATGTTCTGGCCCTTGAGCGCAACCAATTGATTTGAACTCAGCCCTGCTGCCACAAATGAGTTATCTGGATGATTCAAATCAAAATTGGCGTCGATATGACGGTAGATAAATCCTTCTTCAGTGTCTGCATCCCCTGGGATTCCGTTTTGCCAATAATGCTGACTGTCAAAGTGAGAGCGCGATTGACCATCGTAACCGACCCTGTGCAAAACGGCCATGTTACCAGCCCCTTCCTGACCATTGAGTTTGGTATGATTGTATATTTCCATCATGGGCTCCAATGCCGGATGGAACTGCGCAAAACCATTTCCTGAATCAATGGCGCGGTCTTCTGGGATATACAAGCTCGGACGATTGTCCGTGCTGTAGTCAGCGTCGCCTCGGGGAATAACAGTGTTGAGGCCGTCATTTCCTCCCTGCAAAAAGATAAAAATCATCTTGCGGTCCTTGGGCATCGCCGCAGCTTGTAGTCGGCGTTGAAAAAGTGAGGGAGTTACCATGTTGAGCCCAATCGAGGAAAAGGACAGGGCGCTGGTTCGTAAGAAATTTCGTCGGTTGAAAACTTGCATTTTAAAAATGTATTTAAAGGTTATGTCTGAGTTAAGGGATTGATAAGCTGTATAGCTTACTGATAGTGCATTTCCGGTATGGCAAGAATAAGTCCGATCAGTTCCCCTACCCTGGACAAGTAATCATTTCTTTCCGGACTAAGTACGGTTCGTCTGCCGTTCTCTGCAGTTCGAGCGAAATTAAGGATCAAATCACGTGTGTCCTTCGATAGGGAACCGTTGAATAATAATTGATCAAAATGATCTATTATTTCTTCTGCGGTCTCTATGTCATGCAATCTTAAATACCGCCGAATCGACCAACTTCGAAGGTATTTGTTGTTGTTGTGTCGTGTTAATCGAGTGGCAAAGTTCAATCGCTCCAAAATGGCTCCCGTGTTTACCCAATCAAATCCATACTCGGACCATCCGTCAGGATCGTCGCGCGTAAAAAAATGCATCCCCATGTCCTCACTGATTTCAGGTAAATCATCCAACATGACTCCCCACTCCATTGCCCGACCCAGACTATTGATGTATTCAACAGGAGTCTTGACCTTTGCTTGGTAAACGGACTGCGTCCAAAATGGGTTGGAGGCGTCTGACCGATCAAATATGGCAGCTAATACGGTTCCAATATGTCCGATCGGTTCAGCCTGCTGCCATGCATCGATGGCACGATCGACGACATCTGATAAGTGCAAGGGAGCAGAACCATCCTTGTATGTGCGGAGGGTGATTTTATCGGCCACAAATTTATTCACCAATTTGACACAGATAAACTCACGGGTGGAAGGATGATTCGCCATCATTTTGATGACATCAAGAGCATCATTCAGACCCTCGATACCTTGCCGATCATCCGGTATGCTCATTTCCCACTCAGTGCCCTCAAAAAGTATCTTGGCAGTATAATCATGATCAGCTGGATTGAAGCGAAAAGCCCATTGTCCATTGGGGTCTCCGGGTTCGATGCTTTCCTGAGTAACACTCCTGCTCACCAAGCGTGGTAGGACAGAAAAATCAGAACTGGTAAAGTTTACATTATGCCCTTGTATGGAAAGCACATTGGGCTCTGGAAAAGGGTTGAAAAATCTCTCGTAGCGAGCAAGGCTTATATCCTCAGGTTCACCACCCGCTTCATGATTTTGAGAAGCCGTTTCATTAAATCGTGGCGGTGTCCCAGTATCAGACATGCTGGCACTTCGTCCTACCTCTTTTCCATTGATATAAGCAACAAAACCATCATCGTAGTCCATGGACAAAACCAAATTGCTAATCTCTGTGCCCGCGGGCAGAGTAAAATGACGCCTCAAATAAACGCTGGAATATCCTTTTTGTTCATTCCTCCTGCGCATGTCTTCAAGAACGGTATTGTCGTCTTCGTCGCCATAACCAATGCCGGTTGCCCCTTTGAGCCAATTTGTGTCGTCAAAGCCAACCCTAGTCCATTCAGGTGCCAGACCTTCTCGATAACGAACAGGCTCTCGCATTCCCTTGAAGTAGCGCCAACCTGAACCTATGTCGACAATTGGAAGATCAAAGAAACCTGTACTTGGCTGTGTAGGGGGATTCAGGGCAGATTCTGGAAATCCCTGAGTCTTGTCAGCCCTTACTTTTCGAATCTGCCAACCAGTAAAACACCGTGATAATTCCTCAATATCTGTTTGGGTGTAACGGTTATCAACACCAAACGCGAAAAGCTCTAATATTTCACGTGCATAGTTTTCATTGGCTTCACCGACTTCATTAATAACATTATCCAAGTATATCAACATGGAAGGACTGGTCGCACTGTAAAGTAATAAGTCCCCGAAAGCATCAAAAGCGTGATCACGGAAAAACTCATATTCCTTAAATTCAACATGTGCTGCCTCTTGCTCGGCTTGCTGCTCAAACATGGCGTTGTCACCGAGCGAGTCCTCCAGGTCATCCAGATACTCCACTGTCTTGTCATAATCGGTCGTAAAATGATTTTCCCAGAATTCCCCCATTACCGCTTGAAGTTGCTTCTTGCTGAACATGCCTTGGGCATGGATTAACTTCTGGAGAGAATCTATGTCATTGATCCGGTCATACTCCCTGCCGGGATAAAAATCGCGGTGGATAAGCTCTGGAACCAGGATGGCATCAGAGCTTGTGATACTGGTATTATGAAGCTGAATCGCCAGAACGTTGGTACCGGGTACGAGTAGGTCTTTGGATTCAGTGATTTCGAAAAGCCCGAAATCCGGGTCACCATCTGCAGACCTTGCTGACTTTGAACGATAATTGGGCCGAATCAAATCTCCCATGTTGGCACGCGCCACTTCCTCTCCATTTATGTATGCCACGAATCCATCATCATAAATCATATTGAGAAATAAACCTCCTACTTCAGATGGATCTGAAACATCAAATTCACGACGCACAAAAAAACTTAAATAGCCTGGACGAGCATCCTCTCCCTCCTCAATGCGTCTCATGTCAGATAACTCGAACCGGAAATAATCTCGCTCGCCACCATTGTTGGAGTAACCAAAACCAGAACGTACTAATGCCCAGCCCGAGTCATCCGTGATTTTGTGTTCCAGTTGGTTCCAATCCGCCGGTGGAGCGATATCGCCTTTTCGCAAATACCACATGTCCCCATCGGTTATTAATTTTGTATCAAGGCCTGGTCGGTATTCGTGAAATAGCAACCGATTTGAACCATTCAGATTTGCATTTCGCTCATCACTGATAGTCTCCGGATGCAGTTGGGCATCAATAAAAACATCCAATCCAACCTCATCAATCCATGCCGCGTCAGAAGGGGTGGGTCCATAGGCAAGTCGATTCAGGGCGTGATTGGCTGCCTGTGATTGACTCAGTGGCCCTCCCCCGGGCAGATCCGCTTCAAAATGAAAGTAGTTTCCCCCC
Organism: Verrucomicrobiota bacterium; assembly: GCA_040264395.1. Classification (GTDB taxonomy): domain Bacteria; phylum Verrucomicrobiota; class Verrucomicrobiia; order Limisphaerales; family AAA164-E04; genus AAA164-E04. Next base: position 5,196 of record JBDQII010000034.1, on the reverse strand, counting down.
GTGTAGGTAGCCAAGGGAGGGTTTGTTTCAATGCCTGCTTGGATTTTAAGAAACGTTGTGTGCCCTGGTTCTGGAATGGATATCGTAGCTGTTCCAGCATAACCGAAAATCTCGCCGGAGACCAAAGGATGCAGCAATTCATCTCGCAGATCGCTTCCGGATTCAACAAGGACATGCCCGTAACCATCAGGCACATCTACCTGTATCGTTAGTTGTCCGTTTTCTAACTGAAGACCCTCTATGACCGGCCGTTCAGCAGCTGAAACACCCTGACTCAAGAATACAACCAATGCCAGCAGGCCTAGGCCGCTCTGTTCTGTTCTGTATTTCATATGCGGTTCCTATTGATCAACGTTCTGCTCCCAACCATTGAAAGCAGAATTATCACAACTGATATTACGGGACTTATAGCTTAATTCATGCCGATTTGGAGTTTTTTTACCTTTTCTCGACATATTTATAATTATATGGACAATTACACCATGCAACACGCCCCTCAACTACACGGGAGTTACCATTGGGAGAAGGCCCTGCGCGACGTTGTTGGACCTGAAGCACTGCTGACCGACCCTGAAAAACTGATGGTTTATGAATGCGATGCCTATACACTTGAGAAGAAGCTTCCTCAGGCAGTGGTTCTCCCGGGTTCTGCGGATGAAGCAGCGCAAGTAATCAAGATTTGCCATGAACATCAATTACCTCTCATTCCAAGAGGTGCAGGTACCAGTTTGAGCGGTGCCGTGCTCGCGGTGGATGGCGGTATCACGATCTGCCTGTCTCGCATGCAGAAAATTCTGGAAGTGGATCAAGAAAATGGGAGAGCACTCGTCGAGGCAGGATGCGTCAATGCATGGATCAGTCGAGAAGTTGATTCAATGGGACTATTCTACGCCCCAGATCCATCCAGTCAATTTGCTTGTACAATAGGGGGAAACGTCGCTACCAACTCCGGAGGACCTCACACATTGAAATACGGTGTTACCACAAATCACGTGCTCGGTTTCGAGATGATTCTGAGCGATGGCGAAAAAATCTGGCTGGGGACGTCTCTGGATGGGGGCGAGGACCACGAAGGACTTGACCTGCGCGGCGTTGCCATTGGCAGCGAAGGAATGTTTGGTCTCGTCACTGAGGTCCTTGTCAAACTGACACCAAAGCCTGAATGCTTAGAAACATTTCTCGTTATTTTTGAAACAGTCGAATCAGCGAGTCGAACGGTGAGTGACATTATCAAGGCAGGTATTGTGCCCGGCGCTTTGGAAATGATGGATCAGTTGATCACCCAGGCTATTGAAGAAGCGTATCATTTCGGGTTCCCCTTGGATGCAGGCGCCTTGCTGATCATTGAGCTGGATGGCCCTGAAGAAGGCATGACAAATCAGGTAGCGATGATTGAGGCTATATGCAGGCAAAACCGCGCACGCGAAATCAGACGGGCCCAATCTGAGGAGGAAAGGGCTCAGCTGTGGAAATGTCGCAAAAGAGCCTTTGGAGCAATCGGAAGGATCAGTCCCAATTACCTGACTCAGGACGGCGTGGTACCCAGATCCAAACTTCCGGAAATCATGAATTTCATACAAGCATGCTCCAAGCGGGTAAACCTAAGGATCCCCAATGTATTTCACGCAGGTGATGGAAATATACATCCCTTGATTCTATTTGATGAGAGAGAACCCGACCAAGTAAAACGAGCTATTCAAGCCGGAGAAGATATCCTTGAAAAATGTCTGGAACTTGGTGGAAGTGTATCAGGAGAACACGGCATTGGAGTTGAAAAAGTCGATTTCATGGTCAAACAGTTCACTCCATCGGACCTGAAAGCCATGATCGATGTTCGAACGGTCTTTGACCCGAAGCAACGATGCAATCCTCACAAAATGTTTCCGACTTCCAAAAGATGCATAGACTTCAATGTTCGTAAGCAGGCACCCGCCTAGATTAGTCTTCCACAAATCTCAAAGTGAGGTATGGTGCGGGTTTCAATTACCATTTTTGAGACCATGAAATACGTTCACAACACAAGCCACCGAGCCGCATTGTTTAGCCGTGAAAAAGGATTTACACTGATCGAATTATTGGTAGTGATTGCCATTATTGCAATCTTGGCTGGAATGCTTTTACCTGCATTATCCAAAGCAAAGGGGACAGCACACGGAGCCGCCTGCCTCAACAATTTACGCCAGTTTTCAATCGCAAACATGGTTTACGCAACAGACCATGATGATCAGGCGGTCCCCTTGATCGCAGCCAATCGTAACGGAAACACTCAGATCTGGATGGCTAACCAAAGTTTCCGCGATATTATAGGTTACTCAAAAGATGCAAACTCCATTGTTCAAACACCGATTGATTATCGTTGCCCCGCCGACAAGCAGATTCGAAATCCAGCAAAATTTGCTTTTTCAAACAACCCTAATCAATCCAATGAAGAAAACCAAGGTACACTCGCCAGCTACAGTTATAACTTCGAAGACTGGTTTCCATCCGATGGTCGAGGCTGGGCATTGGCAAGCAAAAATCATGCTGGACACAAACTCGCCAGTATCAGCAGCCCATCAGAGAAACTTATTTTCCACGACGGTCAGGATTGGTGGTCGCGCTGGAAAGGTGCAGACTACAATTTGGGTTGGGATGCGCTTGGCCAGCAAGGTAGTGTCCAGAAATACAAGGATGCAGGCACCGGAGGACCTACCATGTACCGACATAATGAAGGTGCCAACATAGCTTTTTATGACGGACATGCCGAGCGCATCAGGAAAGAGAAGGTATGGATCCAGGAGAATTGGAGCAGCAATCCGAAAATGCCCGGGATGTGGGTCGCTGTCCCTGAAGTTTGGAATAAATATCGCTAGTCGATTTCCAGCAGTTGACAGCGGTATTTCTCAGTCCAGGTTCGATCCACTGTTATTCGGCGGAATAATTTCAATACGATGCACCTTGAGCCCGGCATCACGTTTGATGGTCAATGCGTAAATATCACTCACCTCAAGTCCCTCCGGTCTTGGTGAAAGTTGAGGACTCAATGGCCAGAATGCGTCCAAGTCCAATTCTATTTCTAGAATATCACCTGCTGGACCAAGCTGCGATGGTTGGATATCTGTTTCAAACTTGCCCGCATAAACACCCCCTATGCGCTGAGTGCTGAAACCAAATCTAACACGGTCTGGCTCATCATAACTCACATAATATCGAAGAGTCGAACCAGGCTGCAGTAAGACAGGTTGATCACTACTTCTAGAAACAGAAAGGGCTACCGCGTATAGCATGATATGCTTGTCATGTCGCACCTTCCATGGCAGAGGCTCTGCCTTGATGTTAGCGAAATCGTTTTCGAAAGAGGGGAGCACTGTGCCCAGAGAAATGTCAGGACCTTTAAGGAGCTGACACTGCCAGTGATCGACGGGAAGAGGCTGTTTATTCGATTCAAAGACCGCAGCGTCATCGATATTGCATTCAATTTGCTCCCCCGAACGCACTTCGCTGCGGGATTGATCCAACAGTCTCGTCACAACGGCGCTTCCATCGTTGACGCGCAGACGAGTAAAAAAACGTTCCGTGTGCAGATCAAACTGGGCGTTTTTTAGTTCGATTGAGCACGTAGGGGTTTGGATGGTAAAGGACTGCATCTCCTTTTCTTGAGAAAACTCTGCCCACAAACTGCCGGTCAAAAACCGTAATTGAACCGAATCTTCCTCTTTCTCGAGGTTTTGCAGATAACTGTGACCTGCAAGGGTAATGTGGGATTTATCCCCAAGCTGCAAAACAAGCCATGAGTCGCAGGATCTGGATTCAACCGTATCCCCCTCCCTGACAGGCATATTGATCTCCAGCTGATCCTCAATCTTGCCCAGGGCCGTATGGAGATGAGAAGCGCTGCTTACTTTTGAAATCTTCAGAAACGGGGCAGGTTCTTTTGAAATAATCTCTTGGAGAACCACTGTTGCCAGAGTGATCAAAGCTGCGAGTGGAAGAACGAATTTAAAACTCACTCGCAGAAACCCTCGCATAAAGGCGTGTTCATCGACATCGGACTCACGCTGAGGTTGCCGAGCAGTTTCAGCCCTCACTGCAACGCTGGTCCGCTCGAGATCCGCGACAGCGATAGCTTGCTCTGACATTTCTCGCAGTAACTCCCTTGCCGAGGAATCTTGCTCGAGTAACTGCATGAGCTCAGCTTCCTCAGATGGAGACAATGAACCATCCAAAAACCTGACAAGCAATTCTTCGTGAGATATTTCGTCTTTCATTGATTTCCAATATATCAGAGATGGCCTGAGTCCGTTCGGGTTTTTTGCTCGATGCAGACTCGTAATCCCTGATGCAGGCGCGATAGCCGCTTATAGACGGTATTCAGTTCAATGCCTATCTTTTCAGCGATTTCGATGCAATTATATCCGTCAAAGTATCTTAGCTTCAATAGACTTCTTGATTTGTCAGGTATCCTATCAAGGCAACTGGAGAGTGCCTCCACACGCGCACCAGAAGATGTCTTATCGAAGTGAGTAACCCATTCCATTTCCAGAACTTTCATCAGGTCCTCGCTCAACCCCGTGGAGACCCTTTGCTGACGCCTGATCCAGTCAATTCCCTCTCTTCTTGCAGTAATGAATGCCCAAGAGACCAAAGCAGCCTCAGCTTTGAATTCAACATTACGGGTGATGGCTTTGATCGCTACGTTTTGAAAGATGTCCTCTACTGCATGAGCATCCTTCACAACCAACCATGTCGCAGCGGATATGCGATTCCTCCACTCCATTAACACCTTCAGGATTTGCGATTCATCTAGCTTCATCAATGAACAATGGCATGGGAGTGATTTTGCCCATTTTCTCGAGTGAACTGGAATCGATCAAAAATGTTCAGAACAAAAGAAAAGGCATCGGGTTGATTCTTATTTGTGATTTCTGACAGTAAGTATAGACGCGTTCAAGGGAAAAATCCTGACCTGATGTGCGAAATTTATACAATTCATTACGGATATTGAGTCCATCACTCAAAGATGACCGTAGCGGTGCGTTCACTTTCCACTTGCCCTGTGTAAGGTAATACAGGAAAACATCAGACCATGAACCGCGTTGTATATTTATTGTTGATCACTCTCCTTGTCCCGACACTGCTGAGTGCCCGCGAGGCCAAGGAGTATGACCAGGATGTCAATTATGAGGAAAACAGACTTCCGGAATACGACCTCCCCCC
>JBDQII010000033.1:0-19438 GCA_040264395.1 Verrucomicrobiota bacterium | reverse complement strand
TACCTGAAGGTGTAGAAATGGTGATGCCCGGTGACAACGTATCCGTCGAGATTGAGTTGATTGCTCCTGTTGCAATGGAGAAAGCTCAGCGTTTCGCCATCCGTGAAGGTGGCCGAACGATTGGTGCAGGTCGTGTTGCTGACGTGATCGAATAGGGAATTTACACGGATGATGGCAGTAACAATTGCCATCATCCTTTTTAAAAATTTAAGGCGACACTCTTAATTTGGGGTGACGCCTGAAACTGTCAAAATAGGGCGGTGGCTCAATTGGTAGAGTAGCGGTCTCCAAAACCGTCGGTTGGGGGTTCGAGTCCCTCCCGCCCTGCCATTATTAAAGTTAGACAAATTAAACGGGAGGGGTGGCAGAGCGGTTGAATGCGGCGGTCTTGAAAACCGCTTTTCGAGAAATCGAAACGGGGGTTCGAATCCCTCCCCCTCCGCCACTTAGAATTAGAATATCGTGGATTATTCATTTATCATTTGGATCGCAGTAATTGGAGCGCTTTTTGCCTTTCTTTGGCACAAGGGCTACTTAATGGCCTTGTCCCGATTCGTTGGCGAAACACGCGAGGAGTTGCGCAAGTGCAGTTGGCCGTCCAAGGAAGAACTGAAAGGTTCCACTGTCGTAGTTCTAGTTGCCACGGTGGTGGTTGGACTTTTCACTGTAGGTGTGGATGTTGTCGTCATGACTATCCTCGACTGGTTGCTCTAGTTTTATTCAGAAAGCGCCCATGAAAAACCAATGGTTTGTCATTCATACCTTGTCCGGTCAGGAGCAGAAGGTTAAAGATACGCTTGAAAAGCGTTTGAAGATCGAGGAAATGGAGGAGTATATCCTCGAAATCCTTGTTCCCATGGAAAAAGTAGTGGAAATCCGGAATGGAAAGAAGACAGCTTCGACTAGAAAGCTTTATCCCGGTTACGTTTTTATCAAAATGATTTTGTTGGACGACCAACAGCGAATCATTGATCGCCCCTGGTATTTTATCAGGGAAACGCAAGGAATCATCGGGTTTGTTGGTGGAGATCATCCTCAGCCTACACCCACCGATGAAATTGAATCCATCAAAGCACAAATTTCAGATGCCGAAGATTCTGAAAAACCGAAAGTAGATTTTGAATTGGGTGAAACCATCAAGATTAACGACGGCCCTTTCCTGAATTTCAGTGGTGTCATCGAAGAGGTGGAGCCCGACAGAGGCAAGTTGAAGGTTACCGTGAACATATTCGGCCGTAACACGCCGGTCGAGCTTGAGTATTGGCAAGTCGAAAAATCTTAATCAATTATGGCAAAAAAAGTTACAGGTATCATCAAACTCCAGATTCCCGCAGGGCAGGCGAATCCGGCTCCTCCTGTTGGACCCGCATTGGGTCAGCAAGGGGTCAACATCATGGGGTTCTGCAAAGAGTTTAATGCCCGCACAAAGGACCAAGCCGGTATGATCATTCCCGTGGTAATTACCGTTTTTCAGGATAAGTCCTTCACGTTCATTACCAAATCTCCACCTGCTGCCGTATTGTTGAAAAAAGCAGCAGGCATCGCAGCCGGTTCAAAAATACCTAATAAAGACAAGGTGGGTAAAGTTACGCGCGATCAAGTAAACGAAATTGTGAAAACCAAATTCAAGGATCTCAATGCGCGTAATGAAGATGCGGCGTTCAACATTATTGCTGGGACCGCAAGGAGCATGGGCATCGAAGTTAAAGATTAATTAATAAATGCGGGAGAGTGAATGCTCGATTGGACCGCTCAATAAAAATGTCAAGCAAACGATACAGAAAAGCATTGGAATCAGTGGACTCCAGCAAGCGCTACACGCTTGATGAGGCTGTTGATGTTCTTAAGAAGTTTCCTGCTACAAAATTCGACCAGACCGTCGAAATCGCAATGAAGCTTGGAGTCGACCCTCGTCAATCCGATCAAATGGTGCGTGGCACAGTACCTCTGCCTCATGGTAGTGGCAAAAATGTCCGTGTTCTCGTTTTTACCCAGGGAGGTGAGTCTGAGGAAGCTGCCAAGGCAGCAGGCGCAGAACACGTTGGATTTGATGAATACATAAAAAAATGTAACGAAGGCTGGGTTGACTTTGACGTTGCGATAGCCACTCCCGAGGCCATGGCGGAAGTACGTAAGCTCGGCCGGGTTTTAGGACCACGTGGCTTGATGCCCAATCCAAAAACAGGGACAGTCACCGCAGACACAGCCAACGCTGTGAAGGAAGTGAAAGCAGGTCGTGTGGAATACAAAATCGATAAGACCGCCAACATGCATGTTCCCGTAGGTAAAGTTTCCTTTGATGCCGACAAACTGTCGGACAACGTCAAAGCCTTGATCGATGCAGTGCTTAAATCCAAACCCAGTAGTTCCAAGGGTGCCTTCATCTTAACCTGCACACTAACAGCAACGATGAGCCCTGCAATTTCTCTGGACCTCAAAGCGATTCAACAGACGGTATCCGAGTAATAAACGATTCATCTAAAATCTTAAACGTATCATGCGAGAAGCAAAAAAGAACATTAGCGCGGAATACATTGAAAGGCTGAATGCCTCTCCTTTTTTTATCGTCGTTGATTACCAAGGACTGAAAGTTGATCAATTTGAGGAGTTGCGCAACCGTTTGGATGAAACCAAAGCAGAGCTCCACGTAGTCAAAAACAGGATCTTCAATATTGCAGCCAAAGAGGCCGGATTTGAAGAAGATTTGGTGGGCGACCTCAAAGGCCAGCTGGCTGTTGTTACGGGTGAAGCGGAAATCAGCGCCACTGCAAAGATAGTCAAAAACTTTGAATCTGAATTTTCTAAGCCAGGCATTCGTTTTGCTTACATGGGGGATAGCCGCCTGGATGAATCTCAGGTAAAAATAATAGCTGATCTTCCATCTCTGGACGAACTGCGTGCCAAGATCGTGGGTGTTGTACAGGCACCGGCTCAAAAGCTGGCAACCCTGGTCAATGCTCCGGGAACTCAATTAGCTCAGGTCCTCAAGGCCAAAAGCGAAAAAGGCGATGCTTAACAAAGACAACTTTTGATGGGAACGCTCCTGTTGAAAATCTAACAAACAAACGAAACAATACATACGTCGGACCGCAGGCAGCGGTTATAATTCACTTCCGGCCGGAATGACGACGACCAAAATATTATGGCAGACTTGGAAAAGTTAATCGATGAGTTAAGTCAGTTGACGGTTATGGAAGCCGCTGACTTGGTGAAGCAATTGGAAGAAAAATGGGGTGTCAGTGCAGCTGCTCCCGTAGCCGTTGCCGCTGGTGGTGGTGACGCAGGTGGTGGTGGCGCCGCTGCAGAAGAAAAAACTGAATTCGACGTTGTTCTGGCCACTGTGCCTGGCGACAAGAAGATCCCTGTGATTAAGGCTGTCCGCGAGGTCAAAGCGGGTCTTGGTCTTGCAGACGCCAAAAAGTTGGTTGAAAGCGCACCTACTACACTGCTCGAAGCGGTGAGTAAGGATGAAGCCGAAGGAGCCAAGAAGAAGCTGGAAGAAACCGGCGCGACCGTTGAATTGAAATAGAACCTTTCTAGGGCGCGGAAGTATGAATAATAATTCTGCATCCGCGTCCAAGACATTTTGAGTTTGCCTTCGCGGGTAAACTCATTTGACAGCTAAAATTGTCAAAACTTATTTCAGCAAGTCCGCAAGCACTCAAGTATTGAGAGCTGCGGACCTGTTTCGTCTCCTGAAAAATAGTAATGGGGAATAAAGGTTCCCCGAGTAAGAACAGAATATACAAGGTGACCATGCCATCAAAAGCCGCTGAACGAATCAATTTCGGAAAAATCAAAGAGGTAATCACTCCTCCGAATCTGATTGAAGTGCAAAATAATTCCTACGCGGAATTCCTTCAATCTGACATCGATCCCAAGCAAAGAAAGAACCTGGGCCTGCAAGCCGTTTTCAGCGAAGTCTTTCCGATTGAGAGTTATGACGGTAAATGCGTTCTGGACTTCAGTCATTACGAAATTGGTGAACCCAAACTAGACTGGCTCGAGTGCTTGCGTGAGGGCATCACCTATGGCGCTCCGCTACATGTCAGTTTTCGACTGAAAGACGAGCAAGGAACCAAGGAGGAAAAGGTGTTTATGGGAGAACTTCCCCTGATCACACCTCAGGGTAGTTTTGTAATCAATGGTGCCGAGCGCGTCATCGTCAGTCAGCTACACCGATCACCAGGTCTTGCGTTCGAAGCTTCTCAGCATCCCAATGGCAAAACGATGCATTCTTTCCGCATCATCCCTGACCGTGGGTCTTGGTACGAAGCCCAATTTGATACCAATGATTTACTTTTTGTTTATCTGGACCGTAAAAAGCGCCGCAGGAAATTTTTAACCACCACATTTTTCCGAGCCCTTGGCTACGGAAGTGATGCGGACATATTACGTCTCTTCTATGATATTGACGAGATTTCTGTCAAGGCAGCAACAGGCATGGACGACATCCAAAACAAGGTCCTCATCGAGGATATCCTTGATTTGGATAAAGGGGCTGTCGTAGCGCGTGCATTTGAACCCATGTCGGCTGCTGTTGTTCGTGAAATCGCGAACATGGGGCTGAAAAAAATCAAAGTGGTGGATACCAGTGTTGATGACGGTATCATCATCAAGTGCCTGAAGAAAGATCCTACCACCAATGAAGAAGAAGCCCTCAAAGACATTTATCGCCGACTTCGCCCTGGTGATCCGCCAACAGCTGCAAACGCTCGAGCACTTCTGAAACGGCTGTTTTTTGACGCCAAGCGATACGATCTTGGTCGGGTTGGTCGTTACAAAATCTCTCAGAAATTGAATTTGGATTCAAACAATGAATCCCGAGTTCTGGAAAAAGAAGATCTGGTAGCAGCAACGAAATACCTCCTCAAACTCAAAAAAGGGGAAGGGACCCTCGATGACATTGATCACTTGGGAAGTCGTCGTGTAAGGACCGTTGGTGAGCTGCTGGCCAATCAATGTCGTGTTGGGTTGGCTCGTACTGAGCGACTTGTCAAAGAGCGCATGACGCTTTTTGATCAGGGGTTGGATACCATGACTCCACAGAAATTGATCAACCCCAAAGCTCTTTCCGCTGTGATCAGGGATTTCTTTGGGCGCAGTCAGCTTTCTCAGTTCATGGACCAAATTAATCCTTTAGCTGAGCTGACACATAAAAGACGTTTGTCTGCACTCGGACCTGGTGGCCTGAGTCGAGATCGTGCCGGATTTGAAGTTCGTGATGTCCATCCTTCTCATTATGGTCGTATCTGTCCAATTGAAACCCCGGAGGGACCTAATATTGGACTGATCGCTTCATTGGCAACATTCGCCAAGGTTAATGATTTTGGTTTCATCGAATCTCCCTACCGAAAAGTCGTGAATGGCCGTGTGACAAGTCAGCTTGATTATTTGACCGCTGACCGTGAGGAGCAGTTCATTGTTGCTCAAGCCAATGCACCTATCGACGAGAAGGGTAAATTCCAAAATGAGCGCGTCATGTGTCGATGCAAAGGTGATTTTATTGATGTTCCTCCCGATCGCGTGGACTACATGGACATTTCACCAAAGCAGCTTGTTTCTGTAGCCGCTGGTTTGATCCCGTTTTTGGAGCATGATGACGCCAATCGTGCCTTGATGGGTTCCAACATGCAACGCCAGGCCGTACCTTTGCTCGTTACCGAGTCTCCACTAGTAGCTACAGGGATGGAATCCAAGGTGGCAAGGGATTCATGCGCAGTGCTAACGGCGGAAGCTCCCGGAGTAGTGGCATCTGTCTCAGGGAATCGAGTCATCATTACCAAAGACGGTAAACTTCCTGAGGGCAAAAAGCGCATCAAGCATGATCCGGCCAATGACGTCTACGTCTATCGGTTGCGCAAGTTCATGCGATCCAATGCGGCGACCTGCATCAATCAGAAGGTTTTGGTCCAAAATGGCCAGAAAATCAAGGTTGGTGATGTCATCGCCGATGGGCCATCAACTGAAGATGGTGAGTTGGCTCTTGGTAAGAATGTGCTCTGTGCTTTTATGCCATGGAACGGTTACAATTTCGAAGATGCTATCTTGATCAGTCAACGCATTGTCAAAGATGATGTTTACACCTCAATTCACATTGATGAATTTGAAGTGAGTGCGCGTGACACAAAACTCGGTCCCGAGGAAATTACTCGAGACATACCTAATCTTGGTGAGGATGCTCTTAAAAATCTGGGACTCGATGGTGTGATCCGAGTGGGTGCTGAGGTGAAACCCGGTGATATTCTAGTCGGTAAAATCACCCCGAAAAGCGAAACCGAACTTGCGCCTGAAGAAAGACTTTTACGTGCTATTTTTGGTGAAAAAGCTGCTGACGTAAAAGATACCTCGCTCAAAGTACCTTCTGGGACTTACGGCATTGTAATGGACGTCAAGGTATCCGCCAAAAAAGAATCTGAGCGCACCATAAAGGTTTCTACGACCGAATCTAAAAAGCACTCCAAACAAGTTGAGGACGAACACAAAAAGAAGATTGACGACTTGCGAGAGCAATTGACGGAATCTCTAAGCAATATCCTCCTCGGTGAAAAAATTCCTTTGGATGTGGTTAATTCCGAAACGGGAGAGATCATCATTCCAGCCAACCGGAAAATTACTAAGACGCTGCTCAGAAAACTTGCCAGTGTCTATGATCGGATCGAAATTGATCCATCTCCTATTCGAAACAAGATCAATGAAATCATTAGCGCTTACAAAAAACGCTTTGATGATCTTCAGATGCAGCACGATGAGGAAATGGAACGTGTCGAATCCGGTGATGATACGGAAACCGGCATCATCAAATCCGTCAAAGTATTCATTGCTTCCAAACGAAAGCTTTCTGTCGGTGATAAAATGGCTGGTCGCCATGGTAACAAGGGGGTGGTCGCCAAGATCGTGCCCGAAGAGGACATGCCCTTCCTTGCAAACGGCACTCCTGTCGATATTGTCTTGAACCCGTTGGGTGTGCCGTCTCGTATGAACGTCGGCCAGTTGCTGGAAACTCACTTGGGTTGGGCAGCAAAAGTGCTTGGCATGAAGTTTGCCACACCTGTTTTTGATGGTATCAAAGAGTCTGAAGTGCGTGGCTATCTCAAGGAGGCCGGTTTGCCTGACCATGCCAAGATCCACTTATATGATGGTCGGACCGGTGAACGTTTCGATCAGGAAGTTGTTGTTGGCTACATCTACATGCTCAAACTGGGGCACTTGGTTGCTGATAAGATTCATGCTCGTGCAGTGGGGCCTTATTCTCTGGTAACCCAACAGCCTCTCGGCGGAAAAGCTCAGTATGGTGGCCAACGATTCGGAGAAATGGAAGTATGGGCGATGGAAGCATACGGTGCTGCTTATGCACTTCAGGAACTCCTGACCGTTAAGTCAGACGACGTCCAGGGGCGGACGCGCATTTACGAAAGTATTGTCAAAGGGGATAACTCACTCGATGCCGGAATACCGGAATCCTTCAACGTTTTGGTGAAGGAAATCCAGTCTCTTGGTATGGATGTGAATGTTGGATATGAACCGGAAGAAGTTGATCCGGATGCTGAACTAAGGTCCGTGCCATCCAGTCTCTCAGCAATGGGATAATTAAGGGGATCGGAAAAAACTGAAACAAATTGATTTCAAAGTATACCCATGATCGAAAGCAGAAATAGTACACGCGAGTTGTTCGGACTGGAGCAGGTCAACGCCGTTGACCACATCAACATCACTGTTGCTTCACCTGAATCCATCCGTTCTTGGTCCAAAGGCGAAGTTAAAAATCCGGAGACCATCAACTATCGTACGTTCAAACCTGAAAAAGGTGGTTTGTTTTGTGAGCGTATCTTTGGCCCCGTCAAAGATTGGGAATGCTCTTGCGGTAAATACAAGAGGATCAAACACCGAGGCGTAGTCTGTGACCGCTGCGGTGTTGAAGTCACTTTATCTCGTGTCCGTCGTGAGCGTATGGGACACATTGAATTGGCGGTGCCTGTATCTCACATTTGGTTTTTCAAGTGCATGCCCTCTCGTATCGGTCTTATCTTGGACATGACCGCCCGTGAGCTTGAGCGTGTGGTTTATTACGAGGATTACCTTGTTATCGAACCTGGAACAACTCCGCTGAAGAAGCATCAGCTGCTCAGCGAAATGGAATATAGGGAAGCAAAAGAAACCTACGGCTCAGACGCTATTGAAGCCGAAATGGGAGCTGGAGCTGTTCGCAGAGCACTGGAGTCCGTTGAACTGGAAAGTAAGGTAGAGGAACTGCAGGTTGCCATGACGGAAACTCGCAGTAAACAAATACGCAAGAAATTAGCGAAGCGTATCAAGCTTTTTCAAGGGTTTGCTGCCAGTAAATCCCGTCCTGACTGGATGATTCTGGTCGTTCTGCCTGTTATTCCTCCAGATTTACGTCCATTGGTTCCTTTGGAAGGTGGCCGATTTGCCACCTCTGACCTGAATGATCTTTACCGGCGCGTTATCAACCGAAATAACCGCCTTAAGAATCTCCTCCAGCTCAAGACACCCGAAGTCATCATCCGTAATGAAAAACGTATGTTGCAGGAGGCCGTGGATGCATTATTCGATAATGGACGTCATGGACGCGCTGTAACAGGTGCAGGTAACCGTCCATTGAAATCCCTGAGCGATATGCTCAAAGGTAAGAGTGGGCGCTTCCGTCAGAACCTTCTTGGAAAGCGTGTCGATTATTCCGGTCGTTCAGTCATCGTTATTGGTCCTGAATTGAAATTGAATCAGTGCGGTCTTCCCAAAAAGATGGCCTTGGTGCTTTTTGAGCCTTTTATCATCCGACGACTCAAGGAGCTCGGTTTTGTACATACGGTTCGGTCAGCCAAGAAAATGATCGAGCGTCAATCGCCTGAGGTGTGGGATATTCTTGAAGAGGTTACTAAAGGACATCCGGTTCTTTTGAACCGAGCTCCCACGCTGCATCGACTATCCATTCAGGCCTTCGAGCCGGTTTTGATTGAGGGAGAGGCTATTCGAGTTCATCCTCTGGTTTGCACAGCCTACAACGCTGATTTTGATGGAGATCAAATGGCGGTGCATGTTCCATTGTCTGTGGAAGCACAGATGGAGGCTCGCTTGTTGATGATGGCCCCTAACAATATTTTCAGTCCATCCAGTGGCAAACCGATCATGACTCCCACCCAGGATATTACACTGGGATGTTACTACCTCACTGCCGAGCCGCGCCAACCTCGAAAGAAAAACCAGAGATTGTGTTTGTTTGGGAGTAAGGAGGAGGTCATTTTCGCATTCCATGATGGGGCTTTGGATACTCATTCACGCGTTGCATTCGTCAATCCAGACATCGGCAAGGAAACGGTTTATGGTGACAAGGACCGAAAGGTCATCGAAACCACGGTTGGGCGTGTGATTTTCAGCGAAATATGGCCTTCTGACCTTGGTTTTCCGAACCGTGCGATTGGCAAAGGTCAGATTGGTGATTTAATCTGGAACTGTTACAAAGTGTGCGGACATGCTGAGACAGTCGCCACTCTGGACAGACTTAAAGAACTCGGTTTCAGGGAAGCAACCAAGGCGGGTGTCTCCATTGGTATTGACGACATGATTATCCCGGTCGAAAAAGATCAGGAAATCAGTTCAGCCCAAGACCAGATATCCGAAGTGGAAAACCAATATCGCCGAGGTGTCATCACTCCGGGTGAGCGATACAACAAAATCATTGATATCTGGACGCATTGCACAGACCAGATTTCCAACGTGATGCTGCGGACGCTTCAAGCCAACCAGAACAAGGACGAATTCAATCCTGTTTACCTGATGGTGGATTCTGGAGCACGTGGTAATCGTCAGCAGGTACGCCAATTGGCGGGTATTCGTGGTTTGATGGCCAAGCCATCTGGCGACATTATCGAAAAACCGATCCTCTCAAACTTCAGGGAAGGTTTGACGGTGTTGGAATACTTTATTTCCACACATGGAGCTCGTAAGGGACTTGCTGATACCGCCCTCAAGACGGCTGATTCAGGTTACATGACCCGCAAACTGGTTGACGTTGCCCAAGATGTCATTGTCCGTGAAGCAGATTGCGAGACATCCAATGGGATATGGGTTTCAGCTATTTACGAAGGCGAAGATGAAGTTGTCAAACTGAGCGAGCGATTGGTTGGGCGCGTTTCTTGTGAGGATATCGTCGATCCCAGTGACGTCAAAAATGTCATTGTAAAGGCTAACGATGAAATCGATGAGGTTACCGCCAAAGCTGTAGATTCAACTGCTATTGAGCGAGTCAAAATCAGATCGGTTCTGACCTGCGAATCCAATGTCAGTCTTTGCGCAAAATGTTATGGTCGCAATCTGGCTACAGGGCGTGAAGTCAAGGAAGGCGAGGCAGTAGGCATTGTGGCAGCTCAGTCGATTGGTGAGCCTGGAACACAGCTTACCATGCGTACTTTTCATATTGGTGGAACAGCGTCCCAGATCTTCAAACAGCCTCAAATCAAGTCCAAACATGCTGCCAAGATTGTCTACAGTGATTTGCGCTGTGTGGAGCTTGAAGATGGCAACAGCATTGTTTTGAATAAAAACGGTTCAATCATCCTGCTCGATGAAGAAGATCGTGAAATAGAAAACCACAGCATCATCATTGGTTCGGTTATTCTGGTGCCAAATGGAGGCTCAGTTAAAAAAGGGCAGACTTTTGTCCAGTGGGATCCTTACAATGTGCCGATTCTCTCGGAAAAAGCAGGTGTTGTTAAATTTCATGACATTATTGAAGGAGTGACGATGAAGCAAGAGGTGGACGACACCACAGGTCAGGAAGCAATGGTTGTGATCGATCACAAGGAAGATCTTCATCCTCAGATCATGATTCTGGCTTCCAAGAATGGTGAAGTGCTTGCAAATTACCCCATTCCATCGGGGGCTCACATTGTGGTTCAGGAGGGATTACGAATTCCTGCGGGCGCTTTGATGGCAAAAACCCCTCGTAAGACCAGCAAAACCAAGGATATCACAGGTGGTCTTCCACGTGTGGCTGAGTTGTTTGAAGCTCGCCGCCCCAAAGATGCTGCTGAAATTGCTAAAATGGATGGTATCATTGATTTTGGTCCCAGTGTCCGAGGCAAGCGTTGTATTCTCATTCGTGATGCGGAATCAGGGGCTGAGGAAGAGCATCTGATCCCCATTGCTAAGCACGTCATTGTCTTCAAGGGAGATTATGTTAAAAAAGGTTCTCAACTGACTGAAGGGCCCATTGTTCCGCACGAAATACTTGAGGTTTGTGGACCACAAGAATTGCAGGAGCACTTGGTGAACGAAGTCCAGGAAGTGTATCGATTGCAGGGGGTGACCATCAATGACAAGCATACTGAAATCATCGTCCGACAAATGCTGCGCAAAGTTCGCGTCACTGAACCAGGTGACACCATCTTCCTTTGGGGTGAACAGGTTGAAAGAACGATATTCGAGCGTGAAAATCGTAGAGTGGAAGAAATGGGCGGTCAACCAGCGGATGCTTCACCCGTATTGCTCGGTATTACCAAAGCATCTCTTGAGACAGAAAGTTTTCTCTCAGCAGCTTCTTTCCAGGACACAACTCGAGTGCTCACGGATGCCGCAACCATGGGGAAAGTGGATTACCTCCGAGGCTTCAAAGAAAACGTTATCATGGGACATATCATTCCAGCTGGAACAGGTTATCCCAAGCATCGTAATATCAAGGTTAATCCATTAGTGGAACCACCTGAGGTAGAAGAGGAACCAGCTCCGGAAATTGATGAACCGGTCGCAGGTTGAAACTGAAAAATCATCTTTAAAAATATTTCAAATAATCTCTTGCAAGGAGTAAGCCCTTTGCTAATATCTGCCCTCCATTTCTCAGGAAGCAGAAATTGGGCCTTTTGGAATTTACACAAAATCGCAAATGCCAACGATTAATCAGCTTGTCCGTAAAGGACGAAAAAAGATCAAAGAAAAGTCAAGTTCACCGGCTTTGGAGAACTGTCCGTTTCGGCGGGGGGTATGCGTGCAGGTTATGACCCGAACGCCCAAAAAGCCAAACTCCGCGATGCGGAAAGTCGCTAAAGTGCGTCTGACCAACGGATATGAGGTAATTGCCTACATTCCTGATGAGGGACACAATCTGCAGGAACACAGTATCGTTTTGGTGCGTGGTGGACGTGTGAAGGATTTGCCTGGCGTGCGCTACCACGTGGTGCGCGGAACACTGGATGCAAACGGTGTTGAAAAAAGACGTGTAAGCCGTTCAAAGTACGGTGTCAAGCGTCCTAAAGATAAGAAGTAATTTAAGAGATTTTTGAATTGATCCTATGTCAAGACGTCGTAGAGCAGTTAAGCGCAAACAAGTCGCTGATCCCAAATATGGGAGCACCTTGGTTGCACGCCTCGTGAGCATCCTCATGATTCAGGGTAAGAAAAGTATTGCCCAGAAGGTCGTGTATGGAGCTATGGACACCTTGGGTGAGAAAAACCCTGCCACCAACCCATTAGATCTATTGCAACGTGCGGTAGACAATGCCAAACCTCGTTTGGAAGTAAAGCCTAGGCGTGTTGGTGGTGCCACTTATCAAGTGCCTATGGAGGTCCCCTCGGACCGCCAAAACGCTCTTGCCATGAGGTGGATTGTTCGATTTGCAAATTCAAGGAAAGGCGTTCCAATGGCTGAGGCATTGGCTAACGAAATCATGGATGCGTATCAGGGACAAGGTGCATCTATTCGCCGACGAGATGAAGTGCATAAAATGGCTCAATCAAACAAGGCATTCGCACATTTTCGCTGGTAATAATTCAATACATTTTTGCCCCGGACGGTTCATTGAACTAACACGGGGCTTTTTATTCTCTACTGACATATAACTGAATGAGTACGGCAGCTACAGAGCAAAGATCTCAGCTGAATTCGCCTGACCGCGAATACTCCTTGGAGCGTACTCGCAACATTGGTATTGCCGCTCATATTGACGCAGGCAAAACCACCACGACTGAGCGCATATTATTCTATACCGGGCTGATTCACAAAATGGGTGAAGTCCATGATGGAGATACGGTGACTGACTGGATGTCACAAGAAAAAGAGCGTGGTATCACCATTACATCTGCTGCCATCACCTGTTTCTGGAAGCAGGCTGATGATGGATTACTCAAAAGTTTCGTCAACGTACCTCATCGTATCAACATTATTGATACTCCCGGGCACGTTGATTTCACTGCTGAGGTAGAACGTTCCATGCGTGTCCTCGACGGCGCGGTTGCTGTTTTCTGTGGTGTTGCCGGGGTACAGCCTCAGTCAGAAACAGTTTGGCGACAGGCAACAAAATACGGTGTGCCTCGCATTGCTTTTGTCAACAAGATGGATCGCACCGGCGCTGATTTTGACAACGCTGTCAGTGACATGCGCAACAAGTTGGGTGCTTATGCTTATCCCATCTCCCTGCCACTTGGGGCTGAAGATCAGCTCAAAGGGGTGATAGATGTGGTAAGCCAAAAAGCCATCATCTATGACGAAGATGATCCTAGCGGCCTACAATACGAAGTTACGGCTGTTCCTGCAGATCATAAGGAACGTGCTGAAGCTGCCTATCGTGAATTGTTGGAAGCTGTCGCAGATAAAGATGATGCTGTGATGGAGCTGGTAGTAAATGAGCTGCCGATTGACTCAGGCACTCTCAAGGCAGCAATCAGGCGGTTAACCTGCTCGATGGAATTGGTGCCGGTTCTGGGTGGCTCCGCATTTAAAAACAAGGGAGTCCACGCTGTCGTTGATGCCGTCGTAGATTACTTGCCTTCACCTGTTGACGTTCCTTCTGCGGTCGGGACTGATCTCGACAGTGATGAGGAAGTAGAAATAAGTACTGACGACAGTGGTCAATTCTGTGGATTGGCCTTCAAGCTCTGGACAGATCCATTTGTCGGAAAATTAGTTTTTATGCGTGTTTATCGAGGGACCCTCAAAAAGGGAGAAGCCGTCCTCAACACACGCACTCAAAGAAAGGAACGGGCCAGTCGCTTGTTGATGATTCAAGCTGACAAGCGGTCCGACTGCGACGCCGTTTATGCAGGTGACATTGTTGCCATTGTTGGCGTCAAAAACGTGACCACCGGCGATACTTTATGCAAGCAGGGGAAAGAAATTAGTCTAGAGCCTCCGACCTTTCCTGAGCCTGTTATCTCCATGGCGATTGAGCCAAAAACGAAGCTAGATCGCGAGAGAATGTCCGAGGGCTTGCAGCGATTATCAGAAGAAGATCCAACTTTCCGTTGTTTCACCAATGAGGAGACTGGGCAGCTGATTATTGCAGGAATGGGCGAGCTGCACCTGGAAATTATTCGTGATCGCCTCCTGCGTGAGTTCAAAGTTGATGCTAACGCTGGAGTCCCTCAAATCGCCTATCGCGAAACGATCACTAAGAATGCATCGGCTGAAGGTAAGTTTGTCCGTCAATCGGGTGGACGAGGGCAATACGGTCATGCTGTCATTAACGTTCAACCAGCTGAGCGTGGAAAGGGTGTTACCATCGACAACAAGATTGTAGGTGGTGTCATTCCAAAGGAATTTATACCAGCAGTCATCTCGGGCATCGAAGATGTGATTTCAGGGGGAGTCCTTGCCAATTACCCAATGGTGGATGTATCGGTGCAGCTAGTTGACGGAAGTTTCCATGAAGTTGACTCTAACGAGCTCGCTTTTAAAATGGCTGGAATTTTCGCTTTCAAAGAAGCGGCCAAAAAAGCCTCTCTGGTGTTACTGGAGCCTGTGATGAAAGTGGAAGTGACTACTCCCGATGAGCATCAGGGTGATATTCTCGGCGATCTGAATCGCAGAAGAGGCAAAATAATCAGCATCGACAGCAAACCTCAGGCGACTATCCTTAACTCGGAAGTTCCCTTAGCTGAAATGTTCGGTTACGCCACTGCTGTTCGCTCTTTGAGCAAAGGCCGTGCTTCATACTCTATGGAGCCTGATAAATTTGAACAGGTGCCTACGAGCATCGTAAATACACTTTTGGATTCGATCATGCCTGTGGCAGCTCGATCCTGATAAACACAGTTATATTAACCTCGTTCTTTATAAATTATGGCAGGACAAAGAATACGTATTCGACTGAAGGCCTATGATCATCGTGTGATTGATCAGTCTGCCCAGGAAATAGTGGAGACCGTTAAGCGGTCAGGGGCTCGTGTGGCAGGACCTATTCCTTTGCCAACTCGTGTTGAGAGATTTACTGTTGGTAGGTCGCCTCACGTGGATAAAAAATCTCATGAAACATTTGAGCAACGTACTCACAAGCGTTTACTGGATATACTAGAACCAACCGCCAAAACAGTAGACGAGCTTAAGAAACTCAATCTACCAGCGGGTGTGGACATCACCATTAAGATTTAAGAAAGACGCGATATAATGTTAGGATTACTAGGTAAAAAATTAGGCCAGACGCGCGTTTACAACAGTGATGGCACTGCCACCAGTGTGACAGTCGTTGAGTGTGGACCAAACCATGTTGTTCAATGCAAAACGCCTGATACTGACGGCTACAGCGCCGTCCAATTAGCGTTCGATCCGCAGAAAGATCAACGACTCACCAAACCAAGGTTAGGGCATTTCTCGAAGCATAAAACCACTGGTTTTAAAAGAATTCGCGAATTTCGTGATTTCACGCTTGATGTCAAGTCGGGTGATGTGGTTAAGGTGGAAGACTGCTTCGACGAAGGTGACTTTGTGGATGCCATTGGCCTGACAAAAGGCCGTGGTTTCCAAGGCGTCATGAAACGATGGAATTTTGGTGGAGGTCGTGCAACTCATGGTGCCAAAGGTTGGAAGCGCCGTCCAGGTTCGATAGGGTCTGGTTCCACACCCGGTTGGGTTGCCAAGGGTAAAAAGATGCCAGGCCATATGGGTCAGGCCCGCCGCACCATTCAAAGCTTAAAAGTAGTCAAGGTTCGTGGAGAAGATAATTTACTGCTAATCAAAGGGGCGATTCCAGGGGCAGCAGGTGATTATGTTGTCATCCGTGAAGCAGTCAAAAAGCCCAAAAAGAAAGCATGAGGCCGTAGAAAGGGCGCATAAGTAATGAAAATTAACGTTCAAAATACAAATGGGGAACCTGTAGAGGAGATGGAAGTTCCCTTTGCACTTGTTGAAGAGGGCGACAAGGGGTTGCAGGCGGTGCATGACACTGTCGTAGCTTACATGGCCTCACAGCGCAGCGGTACGGCCTGCGCAAAAACACGTTCTGAAGTCGCCGGTACCGGCAAGAAACCATGGCGGCAGAAAGGCACAGGACGTGCACGAGCAGGTTCTTTTCAATCTCCTATCTGGCGAGGCGGCGGCGTTGTTTTTGGTCCACGGCCCCGAGATTTTCGCAAAGATGTTAACAAGAAAACACGCAAGCTGGCGCTGCAGAAGGCACTTACTGAGCGTATCAAATCCGGTGAAGTTCTCGTGGTTGATCAAATAAGCATTGACCAGCCCAAAACCAAAGACTTCATTCGCATCTTGGATAATTTAAAGGTAGACGGCACGGCACTTCTGGTAACAAACAATCCGGATCAAAATTTACAGCTTTCCACACGCAATGTTTCCTATGTTGGAGTGACCACCGGTGAGTCTTTGAATACATACGACACACTCAAATACGATCGCATCATCATCACGAGAGACGCGTTCAATGGACTGCAATCTAGACTCAGCTAATTTTTCTGACAATGAACGCTTACGATATAATTAAAACAGTCAGAGTGACAGAAAAGGGGACTGAACAGTCACATGATTACAATCAGTACACTGTAGTGGCCAATCCTCGCGCCAACAAATTTCAGATCCGGGCTGCCGTTGAAGAATTGTTCAAAGTCAAAGTTGTTCGAGTAAACACCTTGAACGTTCATGGCAAGAAGAGGCGTCAGCGCACCAAACAAGCTGGGCGTGCTGCGAATTGGAAAAAAGCCATGGTCACACTGAAAAGTGGTGACAAAATTGAATTAACTTAATCGGAATAGAACCTATGCCAGTTAAAACATTTAGACCATTAACTCCCGGTCGCCGATTCCTGACAGTTTCAGATTTTTCTAATATTACTAAGAAAAAGCCTGAAAAGAAACTCGTCAAGACCAAGAAGAAAACCGGCGGACGCAATTGTTACGGACGGATCACTGCTCGTGCCATTGGTGGAGGTCATAAGCAAAAAATTCGTACTGTAGATTTTCGCCGCAACAAACATGGTATCGAGGCAGAAGTCATCGCGATCGAATACGATCCAATGCGGTCGGCACGGCTTGCGCTCCTGCAATATTCAGATGGGGAGAAACGTTATATCGTCGCACCTGTAGGCATGGAAATTGGCACCAAGCTGATGAGCGGCCCAGATGCTCCAGCAGAGGTAGGCAATTCAATGCCGCTGGGTAGCATTCCTGTAGCCACACCGGTACATAATATTGAGTTGATACCAGGACGTGGAGGGCAAATTGCTCGCACTGCCGGTAGTTTTGCTACTCTGATGTCACGTGACGGTGATTATGCGCAGATTAAGATGCCATCTGGCGAAATACGGCGTATCCACTGCAAATGCCAAGCGACCATAGGGCAGGTGGGTAACACAGATCACGAAAAAATCATTATTGGCAAAGCCGGACGTAATCGCCACCTTGGCAGGCGCCCAATGACTCGCGGCCTTGTTCGAAACCCTGTTGATCACCCTAATGGTGGTGGTAACGGAAAATCCAAGGGCGGTGGTGGGCGTCAACATTTGGTCTCACCCTGGGGCTTGTTAGCTAAGGGTTATAAAACTCGTAACAAGCATAAAACATCCAATAAATTCATTCTGGTTCGCCGCGACGGTCGACCTAACAAGCTCAAGTAATTTCTGACCTATGTCACGTTCAATTAAAAAGGGATTTTTTGTAGATGAGAGTCTTCAAAGAAAAATCGACAAGATGAATGAAAGTGGGAAAAAACGTCCCATTAAAACTTGGTCTCGTCGATCGACAGTCACTCCCGAACTTGTAGGGAACACCGTTAATGTTCACAATGGCAAAGCATTCATCACTGTTTTTATCACTGAAAACATGGTGGGGCACAAATTGGGAGAATTCGCACTGACACGAACATTTAAAGGCCATGGTGCACATACTGCCAAGGTGACTAAATAATAGTATGGAAGTTCAAGCCATCACAAAAAACGTCCGGATGTCTGCACAAAAAATGCGGGAAGTCGTCCGCCAGATTCAAGGAATGAATGCACTTCAAGCAGTTGCTGTTTTAGGAGCTGTTCCACGAAAATCTGCACGTGTTGTAGCAAAGACACTTAAAAGTGCCATTGCCAACGCAGAACACAATAATAACGCACGACCTGAATCACTCGTTGTCAAAATGGCAGTTGCCGGACATGGACCTGTCATGAAACGTTTTATTCCGAAAGCACGCGGATCTGCTGGTCCTATCCTTAAACGCTCGTGCCACGTAAAAATAGTCGTCTCTGATCTTAGCTAATCTGTAATTATGGGACAAAAAGCCAATCCAATCGGTTTAAGAATCGCCCTCAATCGTGACTGGCGATCCAAATGGTTCTCTGACAAGAAACACTTCGGAGAATTGCTGGCGGAGGATCATCAGATCCGTTCGTTTTTAAAGAGAAAACTAGAAACGGCCGCCGTGCCTCGAATCCAGATCGAACGCGCAGCGTCTCGCTGCCGAGTGACCATCCATACTGCACGACCTGGTGTTGTGATCGGTCGCAAAGGAGCTGAAATCGATAAAATCAAGGAGCAACTCAGCTTGATGACCGGCAAAGAAGTTTACGTCGATATTCAGGAAGTTAAAAACCCTGAACTCAACGCACAACTTGTTGCCGAGAACATCTCACTGCAACTTGAGCGTCGCGTATCTTTTCGCCGTGCGATGAAAAAAGCACTCCAAACCACCATGGACTTTGGTGCAGACGGAATTCGAATTCGTTGCGCTGGTCGTCTCGGTGGTGCAGAGCTCGCCAGAGTTGAATCATATAATCAAGGGCGAGTTCCACTGCATACCTTGCGAGCGAACATTGATTATGGATTCTCAGAGGCGAAAACTCTATACGGAATTTTGGGAGTGAAGTGTTGGATTTGCAAGGGAGATATCAAACTTGATAAACCTGAGCGCCCTGCTTACACAGAATCCGTCTAACAAATTTTTATTAATTATTAAGAAAGGTTAAATTATGCCATTGATGCCATCTAGGGTTAAATACAGACGCATGCATCGCGGCAATCGTGCCGGTCTGGCACGTAGGGGGGAAACCGTCGCCTTCGGCGAGTTTGGTCTCCAGGCCCTTGAGCGTTGCTGGTTAGATAACAAGGTGATCGAAGCTGCTCGTGTTGCCATCACCCGTAACATGAAACGACGCGGGAAAGTCTGGATTCGAGGCACGGCGGCCGTTTCTAGTTTTCTCTTTAAAAACGAACGGATCTG
>JBDQII010000032.1:0-19633 GCA_040264395.1 Verrucomicrobiota bacterium | reverse complement strand
GCCTCACGGGTGACAGGCCTGAGATCCGAGGAGGAATCCGAGGTATGAAGAAGGACTCCTCCCAGCCTATTGGTGTTCCTGCTTGGAAGCGCTGGCTGGAATTCAGGCATCGGGTTTTGCCGGCAATTGTGTTTGTGATGGCACTTTTGGCGGTGAGCACTCTCTGGGACAGACACCTTACATCGCCTTCATTGATTGGTCAGGTTCGAACAACCAGGTTGAATATACGCACCCCTTCCGGAGGGACCATCACCAATCTGACTGTCCAATTATTCCAGCAGATCCAGAAAGGTGACACCATTGCAAAACTGGATCCGGGGGATCCATTGACGACGCTAGGAAGTCAGGCAGATCTTTTGCTGGCAAAAAAAGAGCTGTTACAACTCATGAATTTGACAACTGCTGCAAGCGCATTTGATATACAGCGAAATGTGCTAGACAAGGAACGCCTGAGAACAGAATTAATGCAGCAGAAGGTAGCCTTGGCTTCAGCAGAGGTCAGCCTTCAAAATCTTGAGAATGAGTGGTATCGCGCCAAGGATCTGCATGATCAGGAGCTTTTGTCCGAAAGCCTCTACGATCTGGCTGAAAAAAATTATCTAGCTGCTCGTGCAGAGGTAGAGGAAAGAAACATTCTCATCAAGGATCTGGGAAAGACCATTCAAAGTATCGAGAAGTTGATTGCCTCCAGTCAGGAAATTGAGGAAGCCAAGCTGGACATTGATCGAACAACATTGCAGCGATCCATCGCCAAATTGGAGCAGGAGTGGGTCATCAGGGCACCTGCAACAGGTACTGTGACGGCCATTCAAAAACGCAATGGTGAAATGGTCAACTCATCCGAATCGATCATCACACTCACCCAAACCCAATCGGACACGGTGATCGCTTATTTGCCGCAGGGATCCGAGATCCCGGTTCTGGCAG
Source organism: Verrucomicrobiota bacterium (assembly GCA_040264395.1). GTDB lineage: Bacteria > Verrucomicrobiota > Verrucomicrobiia > Limisphaerales > AAA164-E04 > AAA164-E04. Next base: position 18,706 of record JBDQII010000032.1, on the reverse strand, counting down.
GACAAAGTGTCAATATCAAAACCCGCACCCAATCAGTTCGGGAATGCCAGGCAACGATTGTGCGAGTGGGTAACAGCTACGAAGTGATGCCAGACATGCTATCACAACTACAGCTTTACAAACTTGGAGGAATCGGAGTTCCCCTGATAGTAAAACTTCCCCCGGATTTCCATTGTCTTCCCGGTGAAATAGTCAACATCACATTGGATATACCTCAAACAGCAAAAGAACAAAATAATCTGGCTGGCCGTTGAACCGGACAGCATCCACGCTCCATGGCACGTATAAGAGCCCTTCCTCCCCAGTATACCAAACGCTTTCATCCTGAGGATTATTTCAAGCCCCTGAAGTGGGAGGATGTATTCGCGGTCAAGCATCCCATAGAAATTGAATTAGGGGCAGGAGATGGCTCTTTTTTAATCAAATACGCATCGAAACATCCGGAAATCAATCTACTGGGCATCGAGAGACTCCTCGGGCGTATGAGAAAGATTGATCGTGACACACATCGGGCAGGTGTAGGAAATATTCAATTATTCAGAATCGAAGCCGGGTATTTCTTGAAATACCTGGCACCCGCTCGATCCATTCAAGCCGTTCACGTCTACTTCCCCGATCCATGGCCTAAAATACGCCATCATAAAAAACGGCTCATCAATGAAGATTTTGTCAAAAAATGCGCAGGAATTCTAGAACCCGGTGGAATGGTTCACCTGAGAACAGATCATCCACATTACTTTGATCAAATGCTAGATGTCTTCGGTCGAAATGAATGTTTCGATAAATCAATTCCCTCTGACTCGTTAATCGCCATTAAGACTGACTTTGAAAACCACTTCAATGATCAAGGCATTGAGACACAATACGCCTCTTACCAACTTCAGAAATAGTCGAACATAGCGCAGACTAATTAGGCCATTCACGGGATTGTCAGGATGGTTCGCTTCAATTAGTGTGACGTGACATGAGCAAAAAACTGGTAGTATTGGATGGTCACACACTGAATCCCGGAGATTTGGATTGGGAACCCCTGAAAGCATTGGTAGATGAGTGCGACATTTTTGAGCGAAGTGACATCACTGAAATAGTAGATCGATCCCAGGGGGCAGAGATAGTCCTGACCAACAAAACACCCCTGTCTGTTGATACCTTGGTCAAACTGCCCGACCTGAAATATATCGGTGTCCTGGCCACTGGCTACAACATCGTGGACACCAATACCGCAAAGAGCAGAGGTATCCCTGTCACCAACATTCCAAGCTACGGCACCAGATCGGTCGCCCAAATGACACTCGCATTGCTTTTGGAATTAACCCAGCGAGTCGGTGCCCATTCTGATGCAGTTCAAAATGGGGATTGGGTGAATTGTCCCGATTTTTGTTTCTGGAGGCATCCGTTGGTCGAATTGGACGGACTGACCATGGGTATTGTTGGTTTTGGGCGGATAGGGCAGCAGGTCGCTGAATTGGCACGCGCTTTTGGTATGAAAATCTTGGCAACCCAGCGTGCATCAACGAACGCTGACAAGCATTCTGATGTGACTTTTGTCTCTCTGGAGGAACTTCTGCAACAATCCGATGTTGTGAGTTTGCACTGCCCCCTGACACCTGAGACTCAGTTTCTGGTGGATGAGAATCGTTTATCACAAATGAAATCAAATGCATTTCTACTGAACACAAGCAGAGGCCCTTTGGTGGATGAACGAGCTCTGGCTGATGCGCTTATGTCAGGACAAATTGCCGGAGCAGGCATAGACGTAGTGGAAATTGAACCTCCACGCTCTGAAAGCCTGCTTTATCAGGCCCCCAACTGTTACATCACCCCTCATATTGCCTGGGCAACCAAAGAAGCACGTACGCGTCTTCTGAACACGGCAGTCGAAAACGTGAAGTGCTACCTCACAGGAAAACCGCAAAATGTGGTCAATACATAATCATATGCGCAATCTTTGGAATGAAGGTCTTACCTATTTTGAAGACGCCGATATCTTTAATTTATTTGAAGTTTTCTCAAGCAAAAGATACATGCGGTTCAAGCTTTCAGATTTTATTCGGAAAATGCGATCGAATTCAGTCCACAGTTATTTTCGCTGTCATCTTGTATCAACACCCCCATCTGTTCACTTATTTAGGACAAAGACGCTCGATTCTCTTGTCAGGAGAGGTTACTTGTGTTGGAAATATTTCTGGTCAAGTAGCAATCCTGACCAGTTATAAATGAAATAGACACCCACCTTCTGGCTTACCTAGTCAGAGAAGAGTGATTAGAAAGCCATCTGATGTTTCGTTTGATTTGGATTTTTATTGGATTGGCAGTTTTGTTTTCGGTTCCATTCCTCATCTGGGGAACTCATTGGGATTGGTCCTCTCAGGATGCAGTCACGTGGCTCAGGCAATACGGCAGATGGGGATGGCTGGTTGCTCTGGTTTTATTTATGGGAGACTTGTTTTTGCCCATTCCATCCACAGCAGTGATGTCCAGCCTGGGTCTCCTCTATGGCCCTGTTTGGGGAGGCTTGATTGGAGGCATTGGCTCAGTTGGCTCAGGAATCATTGCTTATGGATTTTGCCGGCTATTTGGAGAAAGTGCCGTCGAAAAATTGCTTGGCAAAAAAGATCAAGAAAAAGGAAAACTGCTTTTCATGAAGTATGGGGGCTGGATGGTTGCTTTATCCCGCTGGCTTCCCCTGCTGCCCGAGGTGGTATCGTGTATGGCCGGTTTCCTGAGAATGCCATGGCATACATTTGTGATGGCGCTCGTGTGTGGAGCCCTGCCGATGGCATTTACGTTTGCGATGGTCGGGCACCTGGGGTCGGATCACCCTGCCATTTCGATGATACTGAGCGCAATCGCACCACCCTTGCTTTGGTGGTCGATTGGCAAGAAAATGATGACATCTTCCGAGAAACGAAAACGCTAACGCAACCGATAGACAATGCGTGCTTTGTTGAGGTCATAGGGGGACATCTCAATTTTGACGCGGTCTCCAATCGTCAAGCGGATGAACCGCTTACGCATCTTGCCTGAGATGTGAGCCAATACAACGTGCTTGTTTGCAAGTTCCACCCTAAACATGGTGCCGGCCAATACAGCCTTCACTGTGCCTTCCAATTCTATATGTTCTTCCATCCGTAATCGATTTGTGCTCTTCTTTGCTAATAACTTAGGTGGAATAGCATGTGCGCATTCACAAGGAAATCAAGTGTATTCGCGTATCAAATGATTTTTCATGACTCAATGTTTGCCTGACTGATACCAATCGCTTGACAATTATTGATTATGGGACGACTACCAGAATGGATCATCAACAAAAAACGTGTCCTTGTTGACTCCTTTATTGAGTTGAAGGGAAGCAAAGCCCCCCTGAAGTTCAATAAGCACGGATCTGCAAAACGCTACATTCTGCGTATCCATCCTGATGGATACATTAAGGTGACCCTGCCACCTCGGGGCAATCGCAAGGACGCTTTGGCATTCGTTGAAAAAAATAAAATCTGGCTGGAAAATCAATGGGAAGCCAGGGAACAAAAAATTCAGGAAAGCCAGAAAGCGGACCGTGAACGTCCTTCTATCCATTACCGCGGTAAGCTTGAGCCGGTGAGCGTTATTTCAGCTGATGGAAAAACTCATGTCTCTTTTGCAGATCGATGTTTCCCCATTGATCTGCGACGGATGAACCTGAAACAATGGCTGGAACATTGGCTGAGATATCAGGCTTCAGCAGAACTACCGGATCGAGTCGACTTTTTTGCCAGGAAGCACGGCTTCCAATTCAATCACATCACTATTCGTGACCAACGAACTCGCTGGGGTTCCTGTTCATCAAACCGCACTATCTCACTCAACTGGAGACTAATACAAATTCCGCCGGAACATTGCGATTATATTATCCTTCATGAGTTAAATCATCTCGAACACATGAATCATTCGATTCATTTCTGGAAAAGCCTGGAGGCTCTCTGCCCCTTGTTTCGAAAATCGGAGGCCTGGTTGAAGGTCAACGGAAAATACCTGAGAGATTGATTCCTGCTACAGGGATAGCCAAGGAGCCGGAACCATGAAAGCATGCTGCTCCAGCAAACCCCAGGTGCCATGCCATGTCAGGAATTGAGTGAAGAAAACCATGATTCCATAAACCAATCCAATGACCATGATTCCTGAGCGACAGACCCATCGCCACACAAAATGGGTTCGATCCGTTTTCCGAATGGATCGATGCATCGCCCAGCCACAGATCAAGCGCGCAGGAAAGATGAAGACAACGAAAAACAAGCTGGGCAGCCAGGCAAGCTCTCTTGGTGCCAGTTCGATTTTCAGCAAATAAAGTGGAATCGAAAACAAGAGCGTCACAAGCAATCCAAAAGCGAATGCAAAGGGCGCATGTTGAAAGCGATTGCGGACTTTCCGTATATCAAAAAGGTTACGCCAGTGAGGTTCCCTCACGTATTGCACTTGTAAAAATGGAAGATAAACGGCTACGAAAGCTAGCATGAACCCTCCCAATAGAGAGAGGAGTGTCCCCGGATCTTTTGAAAGGGTATTGGCCATGAAAATTATCCAGACGGGTAAGATCAACCAAGTTAACGCACCAATAAATCCTGCTAAACCCACTTTGAAACATGTAAATATGGCCTCTCCATCGATCAAAGTGCTCCATTGTATTTCCGGCAATTCACGGCACAATGGATCACGCAACCATAAGATGAACCTCAAAGGGGCAGGCCAAACAAAATGCCGGAACCGCCCTCCTCTGGCCAAAGCCCACAAGATATGCCCGACAGTTATTAACAGCAGCAGGAGTAATCCTATTATAATTCGCTGAGGGAGGACCCGGCCCGGTGAAATCAAAGCCGCATCACCTGCCAAATCAATCCCCAAACGAATCGGCCAGCAACAAAACCATATCCCCAAAATAATTCCTCCAAAAAACGATGCTTCGCGAAAGCCAATGAATCCGTCTCTCAATCGACCAGATTCAGCCACCTTACCGGAAGCTTTCATGAGGTATCCCAGACTGATGAGATTCAACACCGGGGAGACGGCCAGAATCGACAGAAGCAATGCCATGGTGATCCCACCAAAACACATTTGAAAAAAACGATACATCCCCGCGAATCCCTTGGCAAACAGAGAGGAAGGTGCTTGGGATTTTGACATGACTTCGGCTTCTGACAACTGAAATGAAATGGGCGAGGTTGGATTCAATGGAATGATTCTTGTTGTTTTGCTGATTTTCTGGGACGTTGTTGATGCTTAGAAGATACAATGCAGCATGAATAAGGAAAGTTTCATAATGAACCACTTTCGTGACTGCAGCATGACCAGGAATATCCACCCAAACAAGGCATGACTCGACTAACTTTTATTTCCTTGTGGCTGCTCACAACGGTAAGCCTTGTTCTGTTTTGGCTCTATCAGGACAAACCATATCCGCCTTCAGCACCGAAGTTCGAAGCCACGACCAATACCAGCAAAACGCATAACAAACAGTCCACGTCTTCTCTGCCCCAATCATTGGAAAGAACCCCCATCCAGAATCGAGCCTCGGATCTCGAAATACTCCGACGTCTTTCCATGGCTTTGACGGGAACAATTCCTTCTGTGGAATGGATACGCGACTATGAAGCGTGGCCAGAGGATCAGCGCATTAGCTTGGCTCTTGGAAGGATATTTGATGACCGACGCAGCAGCGACTACCTGGCTGAGAGATTTGCGCGTGCGTTCGTAGGTGTTGAGAATGGTCCTTTCTTGGTTTATCGCAGACGTCGAATGGTGGATGACTTGAGTGAAATGATTCATGCCAACCGCCCCTACGATCAAATAGTCAAAAAGCTCATCACTGCTAAGGGGATTTGGACATCCCAACCGGAGGTCAATTTCCTGACAGCAACAATTGATCCTAACAACGACAAGGAAGGTCCAGACGAAATCAAACTGGCGGCTCGAGTCTCAAGAGCTTTTCTGGGTATTCGAATCGATTGTGTTCAATGCCATGACGATATGTTTGGAGATCGATGGAAACAAAAGGATTTCCATCAAATGGCATCCTTTTTTTCGGGCGCAGAAATGTCGTTGACCGGCTTAATTGAATCAGAAAAAACCTACGAATACCGATATAAGAGACACCCTGCACCGGAACTTGTCCCTCCACAAGTGCCTTTCAATGAATCCTTGCTGCCAGCAGAAGGTTCCTTGAGGGAACGACTGGCGGAATGGGTCACTCATCCGGAAAACAAACCCTTTGCAAGAGCCTTGGTCAACCGTGTTTGGGCCATGATGTTTAACAAACCGTTGGTGAACCCGGTGGATTCAATTCCAGTTGAAGGACCGTTCCCTGAAGTCTTGGAATCATTGGCCAATGAAGCCATCGCCTCCGGTTTTGATTTACGGCATTTGATTACAATGATTGCCAACAGCAGCCGCTTTCAGATCACCAGCAGAAGATTGGATCAAAGTGAGAATCCGCCATTCCCAATGACAAGACTCAGACCAGAGCAAGTTGCGGGTAGTATCATTCAATCAGCCTCACTCGAAACAGTCGATGCCGACTCACACATATTGTCTCGAGTGATCCGCATCCTTCAACAAGGTGAATTTATCAAACGTTATGGGGATGCTGGTGAAGATGAATTTGCAGGGACCGGAGGTACCATCCCGCAAAGATTGACCGTCATGAACGGCAAACTTGTTGAGGAAAGAACCGAAGAAAACCTGGTCATGAATGCAGCCACGCGCATCAGCACGCTCGCTCCGAATGATTCGGTAGCAGTCGAGATGGCGTATCTGGCGACGCTCACCCGACGCCCCACCGAAAGCGAAACGCAATATTTCACCGATCGATTCAGGGGAAAGAAAAAGAAAAAACGAGCCACAGAAATGCAGGATTTATTCTGGTCACTGATTAATTCCACGGAATTCGCGTGGAACCATTGAATCATATGAAACGCCCGTCACTCCATCACTGCTCTTCGACAACAAGCAACCGCCGACAATTCCTGAAGACGACGACTGCTGCAGGCATGGCATGGATGAATCCTCTTGCCCAACAGCTGGCGCTTTGCGCTGAAAACGATGTCTCTGAGGCAAGAGGCAAGGCGATCATCCTTTTATGGATGGCTGGGGGTCCAAGCCAGCTGGAAACGTTTGACCCACATCCCTCTCAAAACGGATCCGAAGGCAGGAAAGCAATTTCCACACCCTTGAAGCATCTGCAATTGGCACAGGGTCTGGAAGAAGTAGCAGAATTAATGAACGACGTTTCCCTCATTCGTTCCATGGTCAGTCAGGAAGGAGATCACGAAAGGGCTGTTTACAATATTAAAACAGGATACCGCCCTAACCCTACGGTAGTCCATCCTTCTCTCGGATCCATTATTTGCCATGAATTGCCTGAAAATGCTGTTGAGATCCCAAGGCATGTTTCCATCCTTCCGAATGAATGGCCTGCGCGCGGCGGTTATTTGGGTGCCTCCTATGATGCTTTTCAGATTGGAGATCCAGGCCAGCGCATTCCGGATGTGATTTCCCCTGTCAGCAAAGAGCGACTTGAACGGAGACTCCAAGGTCTTGACGTTGTGGAACGAGCTTTCCTGAAAGGTCGTGACCCTGAATGGATAGCGTCCCATACACGCCACCGAGCCACAATTGATGAAGCACTGAAAATGATGGACTCGGATCAAATCAAGGCCTTTGATGTGAACCTTGCGACAGCGACGGAAAGAAACGCATATGGCGACACTGAATTTGGTAGAGGCTGCCTGGCAGCTCGCCGATTGGTCGAGACAGGCGTACGCTGTGTAGAGGTCACACTGAGTGGATGGGACAGTCACGTCAACAATCATGAGACCCAGTCAAAACGCGTCGCGACTTTAGCACCTGCACTCGCAGCTCTGATTCGTGATCTGAAAGAACGCGAACTCTTGGAAAACACCATGGTTCTTTGCGGAGGCGAATTTGGCCGCTCTCCGGAGCTGAACTCCTTGGAAGGCCGCGATCATTGGCCTCATGGTTTCAGCTTCTTGATCGGTGGAGGAGGCATCGCTGGGGGAAAAGTCATCGGCGCCACCGATCCGAAAGGCATCAGGAAAAAACCAGAGAACCCCATGCGAGTTCAGGATCTACATGCGACCATCCAACACTGCCTGGGAATCGATTCTGAAAAAGAAATCATCACCCCCGTCGGTCGCCCCATTTTCCTGAGCGAAGGCAATGTAGCGAGCGAACTACTCGGAACGAGTTGAGCTCGTATTAGTATGTTTGCCCCGGGATACAGCGGCATCGCCATTTCCCTGGTAAAAAAACAGTTGGTAAGCTCTGGAAATAAGAGAGCCCTCCCCCACCAATGGAACCTGAGTAATCAAACAACCTTGATCAGCATGACGCCTTCGTTTACAACCGCGGTATCAAACATGAACACCTCATTCATGGCGTTGATAGATCATCCGCATTGGGCCCCATAAAGCCAACGAACAGGCCCATTCAAACGTTTGAGATATTCGAATACATCAGTTTATCTATCAATGCGAAAGACTGATACGTGAATCATTGCGAGACGCTTCATTCATTCGAAAAACGCCTTTTCATGGCCAAGCCAAGTTCTTTTACCGCACGCTTACCGTCATCAAAAGCCTCGGCAAATTGCATGAATCCATGCAAAGCTCCTTCGTATTGAATCAGGTCGATTGGAACCTGAGCATCTTTTAAGCTTTCAGCATAGTTCTCTCCCTCAGTTCGCAATACATCATATTCAGCGGTCACCACATGAGAGTATGGTAATCCCTCAAGTGTCTCAGCGGTGCATGGTGATGCGTAAGGATTCTGACGGTCCGCAGGCCTCGGCACATATTGGTCCCAGAACCAACGCATGATGTGCCGTGTCAGCCCATGACCCTCCGCAAACATATGATAGGTGGCAGATTCAAAATTAGGTTCTATGACTGGATAGATCAACCACTGAGAATCTAACTTGAATGTGGCTTGATCGCGAGTCTTCAAGGCAACAGCAGCGGCAAGATTGCCTCCCGCACTATCACCGCACACCGCAATTCTCGCCGGATCTACTCCAAGGCGATCAGCATGCTTCACAACATACTGCGTTGCTTCGAGACAATCATCGAAGGCTGCCGGAAAAGGGAACTCAGGCGCCAGGCGATAATCGACACTGACAATCACAGCTTCAGAAATCGCCGCCAAATGACGGCATAAAGCATCATGTGTTTCGATGTTACCGAGCACCCAGCCTCCGCCATGGAAATACAATACCACTGGAAGCTTACCATTCGCTGAGGGGCGGTATATGCGTATGGGTAAACGACTCTCAATGGCTAGATTTTCAACGCGATGAAGTGGAGGTCCATCCCCGAACAAATCGGTAAATCCCGAAAAAATATGACGACTTTCGGCAGGTGGCAACTCATCCCAACCAGGAGCACTCTGGTCGGCGATGGCCTTGAGGAAAGCTTGTGCTTGTGGGTGAAGTGGCATCTAGATCAGCGATTCGTTAAAATTTCATTCGATTGTGTCAGGTCATTCTCAAAGATTACCTGTTAAATAGCGATAGAGTAATTTTCACTCTATCTGAGTATTGAAAGAACTCAATCAAGCAAAGATCTCGATCAGGGAAGAGATTTTGTCAGGTCCGCGCTCGTATTTGGATCATGCAAAAGTCAATCTTCTGGTCAAAACTTGATTCCCTATGCTCACTTTGAACTTAACAATGCCGAGTGGCCCAGATGGTGAATAAAACAAGGCGCGGACTCGGATGGCATTTCTTAAATCTCAAAGAAACTTCGCACCAAACATTGAAATTCAATTTTCTGGATTTGTTTTAATTCTTCGATCATGGACTGATCGGCAGGGCTGGCCAATTCTCGAGAAACGAGATCGACAAAACCAAAAGGATCCCACTCACCCGATTCTATCAATGAATTTAGATTAGATGAAATATCTCCCCCAAACGTTTGCGCCAGAATCTGCTCTGCGATCTCAGCGTAGGCAGGGTGCGTCCCGACTCGATGAAACCAGTACTTGGAATTCCCATAATCAGGTTCGCGTCGATGCATGATACCATGCAGGAAACTACCGGTCGCTGAGTGGATTGACTGGGAAATCGAATGGGATGCATCCAAATGATCATGCCAGAGCAAAGCAGCAGAGCGCAAGAGATCGATGAGTTCGGCATTTAAATGGCGGGTATTTGACCATTCCCTGACCTTGGCATTCAAATCTGACGGTTTCTCAACAGTATTACGAGTACCAGGTCCCAACCCGGGGTAATCAGGTGTTGAAATCAGTTCCAAGAAGCTGACGGTTAAATCATTGGTTACATTCATATATCCAGCTCACTATGCTTAAAACTAAGCGGAATCCAGTTGAGAAAAACCTCACATCTGGTCAAGGAGTTGACGGGCCTTGCGAGTCCAAACCTTATCCTTCTTCTGAACAAATGAAGGCGCATGTTTTTCGTCTTCGATGACCTCTTGAAGCTGTTGACGAGCCTCGTTGGACATCCCCTGCTTTTTATAAATTTCAGCTAATAAAACTCGCGCTTCGGCGTAAGTTTGCGTTTCGAGCACGGTCTCAAGGGCCGCTCTGGCCTTGTCGGTTGAATCAAGTTTTGAGTAAGCGTTGGCTAGTGCCATCATCGTGGCTCCGTAATCGTGTTTGGGGTTCTCCCGTATCACTTTTTCCAACATGGTAACCGCTTTCTCAGGCTGGTCGAGTTTGATCAGGCACTGGCCGTATGGCCCCAGAATGTCCAGATCCTCGGGATCGCGCTCGAAAGCTGCTTCATAGCATGCAAGTGCCTTATCCGGTTTACCTTGTTTTTGATAGATATCTCCAAGTTCGGCATGGTGGTGAGCCTTGTCAAGGTGATGAATCTGCTCTTCGAGCTGTTTGATCCGTTCCCGTTCCGCGGCACCAGGCCATTCAAATGATGGACCGCTCTCCATCGCTTTTGCGCTGCGATAGACCATGAAAAAATAGAGCATGGCGGAAAAGGCACCAAAGAAGAAAATCAATACCGACCATAACCATTCCTCTCTACGAATGGCGTCTACCAGCATCCATATCTGGAATGCCGTCATAATCAGGAAAAACGGATTGGTGAGGACTTCCCTCCAATCGTCTAGAATCAGCGCTAGTTGCATATATGTATTTATTCGCATGTGACGTGGGAATTGCAAGTCAATGGCCCCAAGTTCAGCTCTCAGTGACTGGAAATCTTTATGGAAAGAGGATCATTCCTCATGTGTAACTGGAAAAGCAACCCCATGTGATACTGCCTGGCTTCATGGCCTCTTGGCCAATAAAGCGCTTGCCAAACGTGCTTTTCGGATCACGCGTAATTTATGCGTACCGCGACAGATGATTTCATGTTCATCCGTGGCTCTGAGGTCAAATGAAAACATATTTCTGTCCTGATAAATGATTTTAGCATGACAAGTGACCAGCGCGCCCAGAGGTGAGGGAGCCTGGTGCTTCACCTCCACTACTGCACCCACAGTTGATTCATCCTCTTCCAGATAAGGTAAAACAACTCCACGTGCGGTATGCTCCAGGAACCAGATTAGCCACGGGGTAGAAAGAATCTTGGGCATCACTTCATCCGCAAAATCGATGATGTGTTGCTCAGTCACTCTGAATTCCAGATGACCGGATTTTCCAGTGCGTGGGCGCCTGTTCATGTCAGTGATGAATACTCAACAATTCGCGCTACCAATAAAGATTAGGCTGAGCGGTTTTTGATTAAAGGAGAAATCAATCCTGCATTGGTCCAATGAGTTCGATAAAGTTACCGTCCGGATCGCGAATAACCAGAAGTGCATTTTTTCCTCCCAAAGGAACAGGGGTCTTACCCAGGAAAGTAACTTTGGCTTTTTTCAGGCGTTCAATACTTGCTGAAAGGTCTGTGACATACAACGTCAGGTAACTGAAACCCAATGTTGAATGAATATACGTTTGGTCTGTTTGGCTTGCCTCAGCTTTGGGAAAAGACATCATCTTGAGGCGACTTTGTTTTTCCCCTGCACCAAACACGAAGACCCTGGCCACAACTTCCATTTCATTCACCAAACCAATGGATGTGGCAAAAGCTGGTGGTGCTGAAAACCCCTTCACCTCTTTACAGCCGATCACATCTTTGTAGAAAGACGCCGATTTATCGAGGTCCTTCACAACAATCCCGAGATCAAGTACTGGGGATGAAAACACCTCAGATGAATCATTTTCCTGACCCAGCGCTTTGAAATTGTCACCGCCTGCGATCGAAACGAAAAGCAGCAAAGCTAAAAACCGTTCTGTTAAAATGGTATGTGAAGATTTCATAAAGAGGGAAGTTAAAGATAAAGAGAGTGAGTTCAAGCACTGATTCAGGGCAATAAACAACCTCTCGGTCACCTTTCAGGAGTGCGGATCTTTGAGTGGGCCCGGTTTGAATGCGGGGTGCCCTGGCCAGGAAGGCTCCTGGGGCAGTCTCATTTGATGAAAGCTTTGGAGGAAGCTCTTACTGATGTCCGTACCCTCGGGGGCTAGATGCTGATGCGCCTCTTTTAATTTGTAGAATGGGATCGAGGGATATCGATGATGTATCCAATGGTAACCTTCGTTATGTTTGAAGAAGTTATCAAATCTGGAAAGATTGGACCTGGCTCCGCTGCGAGTGTTGTGGTGTTCCTCTATTTCCGACCAATATTGATAAATGGGAAACGACCAGATCAAAGGTATCAGCCAGTAGATCAGCAACAGATCCAAAGATTCATAAACGGCGAAGAGACTTATTAATGGAATCCAGAATAAAGATAATTGAAGCCGGCTGGAGGCTGTGTCCAAATCAGGTCCACTCTTCAGGTAGTAATAAGTCGGACCGCCTAGAAACGGTTTGATAAACCAGATATAAATCATGTTCGGATTCCTATTCAACAATCCATAACGATTGTAATCCTGCATGGTAATGTCTGATTCCCCCATCAAATCAATGTGATGTTGGTGATGCTCGACCTGAAATCCTTTCAAAGTTTGTAGAAAAGGGTAGGCATACAGGCTTTGAAGTTTGTAGTGCAGCGAACGCGTTGCAAACAGATTATAATGGGAAGCTTCATGGAGAAGCGCCTCTCCCAGGCAAAATTGAATGTAGCCTATGAACCAGACAGTCATGAGGGTGAACCACCATTGATCCAGCCATATGGAAACGCCAGCAGCCCCTGTCATGAATAACCAATCGCGGCATATCGCGCCCAATCCACGCAAGGTGCTGCGCTCGCAAAAGTCTTTTATATTTATTTTTTCTTCCACTATACCTGATTCAATCAACAATTTAGGGCAACCAAGTGAGTTTTGGGTTTTCCGCTTGATAGGAGTGCGGGTAGGGGTTCATAAAAAAAGAAACCACTTTTGACAAGAATCGATCGTATGAATCCCAAAAACTCAAATCAACAAAAGGAATCTTCCGGCCCCGCAAAACGGATAATGAACTTCATAAGTCAAAAAGCCAAAGTAATGGTTGCTTTGTTTTTGATTTTGGGAATTCAAGGGTGCCATCAGCAAACCAACCCGACTCCAGATTCAGTAAAAGAAGACAAGGACAGCAGAGCGCTTATCATGACGGTTTCTGAGCCCATCAGATTCATGGCCGAACGCATCACAAATGATTCATGGGCTGCAATACAGTTTCCTGCAGACGCCTCAGTCGTGGATCCTGCCTATTGGAATCCGTCTGCTGATACGATGAGACGCTATCAGGATGCAGATCTCATTCTCTTGAACGGCGGTGGCTATGCCAAATGGATTAAGTCAGCGAGTTTAAAATTATCTCGACTTCGCGATACCTCAGCAGCATTTGAAGATCGATTCATACTTGCAAAGGATGCCGTGGTACATCAGCACGGCCCTGATGGAGAACATTCGCACGAGGGCTATGCCACTACCACATGGCTGGATTTCGAACTGGCCGGAATGCACGCGGATGCGATACTGGAAATTTTGATAAAACAATGGCCTGAGCATGAGGAAACGATGAAGAAAAACCATTCCATCCTGAGGAACGAATTCAACAAGCTACATCAAGACATGCTTGATATCGCAAAACAAATTGGAAACACCCCCTTACTGGCATCGCATCCAGTGTATCAATACCCGACAAAAGCCTACGGCCTGAAGATTCACTCCCTGCACTGGGAACCAGACACCACTCCTGATGAGAGTGAGTGGAAGGACCTTGATTTTTTTCTGGCTTCAATGCCCGCGCAATGGATGATTTGGGAGGACACTCCAACTGAAGCGACGCAAGGCATGTTGAAACAACGTAAAATAAAATGGGTGGTATTTCGCCCGCAGGGAGGGCCCATTGAATCAGGTGATTTTTTATCCAGCATGCAGACGAATCTGAAAGCTCTGAGATCCATCAAACCATAGATTGGAAGTTGCACCCTGAGCGGATCCGAGAGGCGTGGGATTGGAGCCCTGTTTGCAAGGATTAGTTAAAAAAAACGCCCTTGCGCTGGTAGGTAGGCTCGTCCAGATTCACTGAATTATAGAAAGTCGGATCAGTGCTGGCAAATCGACCATTTTTCTTTCCCCCTAAATTGAGGAAGGTTTGGAAATAAGGTTTTCCACCTCGTTTTGAGCGTTTGGAAGAGGATGGAGGCATCATGGGATTGGAAGTTTCAACATTGAGCGCGCCAGATACATCCGTTCCACTCAAAACCATTTCCTCATCCAGGCTGCCTTGTTGTTCCGCAATTATGGGTTGAGCACCATCCTTTTCAATATCAGGTTGAAATACTTCCATACCAGGTTTCGGATTACCATCGATGACGGCAAGCGTATTGGGCTTAGGCCCTGAAAAATGGGCACTCACGATACTCACTCTCAGATGATCTTTCATTTCGCCATTGACTGAAGTCCCAACCACGAGTGATTTATCAGCAGGCAGGTATTTTCTGATATGTCGTTTGATGCGCTCGACATCTTTGAATGTCAGGCTTTCGTCACCCGTCACCTGAAGGAGACAGGCATCCGCCAGTTTTAAAGCACCACCATCTTCCATCTGCGGGTGGGCCAGTAATGCATCAAGGGCCAACTTTACACGATCTGCACCATGCGCATGGGAAGAGGCAAACAAACCTTTCACATGATGTCCTTGAAACAGATTCTTGAGGTGGGAAAGGCGTATGTTTGTCAAACCATCAGCATGCAACATTCCCCAAACCCCCTCCACAGCCTCGGTCAGGCATCGGCGACTGAGTTCAAAAGCCTCTTTAAGCTTAACCGATTGAGTTCGTTTCTTTAAATAGGACTGGTTTGGTAGAGCGATAACGGCATCGGCTTCTTCGACCAACTGGTTAAGCGATTTCTCAGCAACTGCCTTTTTGTCTTCACCCTCCATGTCGAATGGCAAGGAGGCCACCACCAGCACCATGCTGTTTTGCTGACGCAGGGTTGAAATCACCCTGCCCATGAACTCACCAGTAAAATCACCACCAAGCCCAGCAACGATAACAGCCCATTTTGAGCTCTTACCCAATGGGAGAGAATACGCCTCGTCTTCGGCGCTGCCATACTGATCTGAAGTTTCAGCATTACCATGAACACTGATATTTCCGCCTCCATCGCAAAGCAAAGTCAGGGTGGATGGATGAAGGTCTTCAAAAAGGGACGGATCATTGTTTAGCGCAATTCCTTTGAATGCAAATTCACCTCGCTCCAATATCGTGGACGAAACAAGACAGCCCATTTTACCGATACCGATCAAACGATCGGTATCAGAATGAGATATTTCTGGAGAATCACCGGACTGAGGAAAAGCAGAGTGTGTCATACCGTGAATGAGTCAAAATTAATGATCGATGCGCAATAAATTCTTGAGGCGCTGTTTAAGGGGAATGATTTTTGAGCTTGCTTCTCTCTGGCGAACCATATCAAAGGCACCAAATTTCAGGAGTCCCAACGCTGTGGCGTATTCTGGTCGTTCGATGATGGTGCTTGGGCCGTGCAGATTCACTGCTGCACCAATCTGAGCTGGCAATTCTAGAACCTTACCAGCAAGCGTGCATATTTCAGGGATGTAGGCACCTCCTCCGCAAAGAACAACAAGTTGAGCCATATCGGCAACATCACAGCGATCCATTTCAGCTGCTATGATGGCGAATATTTCTTTCAACCGCTCGGCCATGATCCGATGCAAATTTTCAACATTTACGCGGCGATCAATGATCCCTGATTCATTGGTAATTTCTCGAACCTGACCTCGCGCTGCTTCGGACACAATAGCAGAGCCAAATTTTATCTTAAGATCTTCAGCACGCTTGAAAGGACACCCCAGACCAGTGGCCAAATCCTGAGTTACATGGTCACCTCCGACCGCTAGCACACCAGAGTGGCAAACAACCCCTCGAGAACAAATCGCGTAATCCGTCGTACCTCCTCCAAGGTCAATGACCAAAGCACCTTCCGCTTTTTGAGCAGGGCTCAGCACTGCTAGTGCAGATGCCAGGCCGTTGAAGGCAATATTTTCTGCCTCCAGTTTCATGCGACGCAACAATTGCACAGGTGCATGAAGATCATCTTTATATCCTTGAACAGCATGAAGCACGACGCCCAAATCTGATCCGCTTAATCCAACGGGGGAGTTGATCATACGCTGCCCGTCCACCATGAATTGCTGACGTATCACGTGGATCATGTGCTGCCCCTGAGCAAGATTAAACCTTCGCGCATTGCTCATGACATCATCTATGTCTTCGTCTGTGATACAACGATCCAGGGATGCAATGGCATGCGACCCTGTGTAATTACTCGACGTGATGTGCTGTCCTGTGACTCCCAGGTAGACTTGATGCAATTCTAAATCCGATTTTAGTTCGGCTGCCTTGACTGCCTGACGAATGGCCTCGTAGGCAAGTTTATGATCAACGATTTGTCCTTTGATGACGCCTTGCGAAGGCGCCTGCCCAAACCCAATGATATTAAGAGCTTCTGACTCATTAAGTTCAGCAACGATGGCAACCACCTTCGAAGTACCAATTTCCAGAGCAGTAATGAGGGAATCCTGTTTAAACATCCACATGATTCAAATGAGGGGTATGATTTCGGCGCTGTCTTTTATCTGCCTGCATGGCCTCTTCAGGAACCCATTCATAAGGCATGTTGTTGGATATACTTAAATCAAGAAACGCAAGCCGCCGTCCAATCTGACGGCCAAACTCAATGACCTGCATCCATTTTGACAGTTGGCTTTCCACATTAGCGTGAGCAAACAGAATCCTCTGACCGTCTTTGGTTTGAACTTTGAGTATATCTTTTTCTGAAATATCAATACTGACAATCTCTTGCGAATCCTTAAGTGCGGATTTACGGAAAGTCATCACCCATTGAAGGGCTGATTTTAATCTTGCATCAATCACTTTGTTCCCGATGTGGTAATCGATATCTGAAGCACCTTTAATTTCGGGCAATTGCTGCCACTTCAACAGCGACGTCACTGGAATTTCCCCCTGCTTGGGTAGGGACATCACCACACCTTTCTCGTCTAGAAGCAAGGTCGTCAATTTCAAATCAGCTTCCGGTTCACCGTCTAATTGCAGGAGCCGAATTTGCGCCTTGGGTTTTCTCTCTCTTACATAAATGCTTAGCGTCTCTGGAAAAATGCGTTCTACGGAGGCTTCCGCCACAAATGGAGATAGTTCAAGATTGCGTTTGATCTCGGCAAGATGAAAAGCCAATAGATTGTCCCCCGCCCTCAAGCCGGTCCATTGAATCAACTTATGCTGGGGAATCACCCCCTGTGAACGCACTTGAAATCTCTGGAGCGAGAGTGAACGGTTGTTCCAGACAAAATTCTCAAGAAACATTTCAATGCCTCCCTGAAGCATCCAGGCCAGTAGAGCCAGAGAACCTAAATAACCCCCTGTGCGTGCAATGCGTTTCATCCAGCGCTGACGTCGTTCGCGACGCTGACACCCGAGACCAATATGCTCTGGAGCAGCTGCAGCACTGAAGGGTGATTTAGATGAGCTAAATAGCATGATGGTGGTTAAGCGGATGTGTTTTGCTGCTTATGTGAGTGATGCGAGTGGCGGAGAATGGCGTCTTCAATCATCCAGTCGCAAAGTTCCGCAAAACCCGTTCCTTGAGCTGCGGCTCCCATGGGAAGCAGACTTGTTGCTGTCATTCCAGGAAGCGTATTTACCTCAAGAAGAAACGGATGATCTTTATCGAGTATTAAATCGACTCTTCCATAGCTTTCACACCCCAGAGCATTGAAAGCCTCCAAAGCTATTTTCTGACAAAGCCGTGTAGTCGCTTCATCTAATGCTGCAGGACAAGTATAAGAGGTCGCTCCTACAGTGTACTTGTGCTCATAATCATAAGCAGCCTCATTATTCGGGCGTATCTCTACAATTGGACA
Organism: Verrucomicrobiota bacterium; assembly: GCA_040264395.1. Classification (GTDB taxonomy): domain Bacteria; phylum Verrucomicrobiota; class Verrucomicrobiia; order Limisphaerales; family AAA164-E04; genus AAA164-E04. The sequence continues at coordinate 300 of JBDQII010000032.1, read as the reverse complement.
GACTCTCCCCCCCATGATCACAACTGTCAATTCACGCCCCTGAATATACTGTTCCACCAACACCTCGCTGCCATATTTAAAAACCTCTCCCAAGGCTTCCTGCCACTCAACCTCATCGGTCACAAAATGCAATCCGACACTGGATCCCTGACAAATCGGTTTTACGACAAGCTTTTCACCTAATTCAGAAGGAAGATTCGCCTCCTTATTGACCACCGTGACAAAATCAGGTGTGGGTAATCCTTGCTCAAGAAAGATGCGTTTGGAAGCCAACTTGTCGAATGCAAGCCGACTGGATTC
>JBDQII010000031.1:0-19717 GCA_040264395.1 Verrucomicrobiota bacterium | reverse complement strand
TGAGCTGGGCAACACATGGATTGGCTGGTGCGGCCTTGACGGATCTTTTCGCTGCTGATCGCCCGGTTTCAGCAGGAGGGGGAGTTGGGCTTCATCACCTTCCTCGTTCCAAACGTGTGATCCACATCTGCCTGATGGGGGGATTGAGTCACCTCGATTCCTTTGATTTTAAACCAGAGATTGCCAGATTTCACAATCAGTCGCTCCAGTATGATGAACGCCCTGCCACTTTCTTCAATCGCATAGGCTTGATTCGGAAAAATGATTGGGAATTCCAGCAACGCGGTAGAAGTGGTTTATGGATTTCAAATTTGTTCCCTCATATTGCTGGGGTCGCGGATGAGTTGACGGTAATAAGGTCCATGGTTACCGATTCGGCCAACCACACTCCTGCGACCTTTCAGCAGAATTCTGGATTTCAGTTAAACGGTTTCCCGGTCATGGGCTCCTGGATATCCTATGGTCTGGGCACGGATACTGAAAATCTGCCGGCTTATGTAGTGCTCCCGGATGCCAGAGGCTATCCCGCTGGCGGCACGATTAATTGGTCAAACGGGTTCCTGCCCTCGCTCCATCAGGGAGTGGCTTTCAATACCAAGGGAACGCCGATTCCTGATTTGTTTCCTCCATCGGGAATTTCACCTGAAACGGATGCGGCGTCCCGTCAACTGTTAAGGCAACTCAATGCCCAGGATATTAATCGTCATGGCCGGGAAGACGCCATCATGGCCCGCGTGCGGAGCCATGAATTGGCTGCTCGCATGCAATTGACTATTCCTGAAGTCACTGCCATCGACGGTGAATCTGAATCCACCCGCGAGATGTACGGATTGAACCAGGAACCGACAAGAGACTTTGGGAGAAACTGCCTGCTCTCGCGCCGTTTGCTCGAAAGAGGGGTTCGTTTCATTCAACTTATATCGGGTGGCTCCTTTGGCTCACCTCGCATCAACTGGGATGGTCACGAGGATATGAAGAAAAATCATTCCCGTGAAGCACAACGAATTGATCAGCCCGTTGCCGCTTTGATCAGGGACCTTCGCCAGCGGGGTATGTTGGACGACACTCTGGTTTTGTTTACCACGGAGTTTGGAAGAACTCCCTATACACAATCAAATGATGATGAACTGGGGTCGGGAAGGGATCACAATATGTATGGTTTTTCACTCTGGATGGCCGGAGGTGGGCTGAAACCGGGCCTTGCGTACGGCTCCACAGATGAAATCGGATGGAAGACTGCAGAGAAACCAGTTTATTGGCATGACTTTCATGCGACAGTCTTGCATTTACTGGGCCTTGATCATGAAAAGTTGACATTCTATCATAATGGTATCGAACGTCGTCTCACCAATGTGCACGGTGAGGTTCTGCGCGAGATCATCGCTTAAACCGTTTTCGCGAGTCTTTTTCAAAATGGAGTTTATGCATGTTCATGGGACAACGGAAGCTAGATGGTATGAGCACCGATAATTTGGCTCTGCGTCAACTGGACGATTATGATCTGGGCAGACCGGGAACACTTTTTGCAGGTGGGATTGAATTAAGTGTTGATCAGGCTTATGCATTACAATCAGCTGTTGCTAACTTGAGATGCAAAAGGGGCGAAAAGGTGATTGGTTACAAAGTGGGTTGCACATCCCCTGCGATCCGTTCTCAACTGGGTATCGATCATTGCATTATGGGAAGGTTGTTCGACACGGAACATTATGCTTCTGGTACAAGCCTTTCTGGTAAGGCCTATGCCGGATTGGCTTGCGAAGGCGAGTTGGCCATTGAATTATCCCGTCCACCAACTTCAAGGGATTTTCAAGCGAAAGGTCTTCCTGATTGTGTGTCACGTGTCTTTCCCGTCATTGAGTTGCATCAATATGTGATTCGATCTCAAAAACCCGATGCAGCTGAGTTAATCGCAAACAATGCGTTGCATGCCGGGGTGGTTGCAGGGCCCGGGATAAAGGCTCTGGATCACGGAATCCCATCGCTTTCGCTTTACAAGGACGGCATATTGCTTGAAACATGTTCCAGCATGACATTGATTGCAACTATTGCTTCCTCGTTACGATGGTTGGTGCATCACTTGAATGTCATTGGCATTGAGATGCGAGCTGGGCAAATGATTTTGACAGGTTCAGTTTTGGGATTGTTTCCGATAAAGGAAACTTGTGTGTTTCGTATCAAATCTGAACCCTTTGGTGAGGTCGAGGCTTCCATTAAATATGAGGACGTGGTCTGAATTGGGGGGCAGGGATGTTTGTTCACTCTCAGCGCTGCGATTGCTGAACTTTGCTAAAAAAGTCTTTAGTTTGATTTATTTTCTACACAATCTTGACTATATTTTAAGAAATACTTACAGCATGTTTTTGGATTACAATGAACTTGAAAGTCGATCGTAGGAAGTTTTTGAAAGGAGCTGGAATTGGGTTGGCCCTTCCCTTGTTGGAGTCTTTTGAGGCATCAGCGATGAATGCCTCTTCCTCGGCTGAGCCTGTCAAGCGGCTGGTATGCATTGGTACTTACCTTGGTTTTCATCAGGCTGACTTTTTCCCAAAGTGTAACGGCAAATCCTATGAGATGCCTTTTGTGCTGGAGCCACTGACACAGTTCAGAAATCAGTTCTCAATTTTTTCCGGTCTGGATCATCGAGGTCGAAATGGACATGAAGGCTGGAAAGCCTGGATGAGTGGATCTGCAACAGGCGCTGTCTCCATGGATCAAGTGGTTGCGGGCCACGTCGGACATCAAACACGATATGCATCCTTGCAACTCACCTGTGGTACGCCTCCTGATGCAGCACGATTAAGTTTTACCAAGGAGGGTGTGGCTTTACCAATGATTGGTCGTCCAAGCGTACTTTATCAAACTCTTTTTCGTTCTGACAGCGACAAGTCCAGAATGGAATATGTGTTGAGGGGGAATGGTAGCGTATTGGATGACTTGAAGGAAGAGGCCAAATCAGTTCACCGACAAATTTCAAGGCGTGATCAACAGAAATTGGATGAATATTTGTCGTCTCTGAGGCAAGTAGAGAAAATGCTACAAAAACAGGAGACCTGGTTGGAGAAACCATTTCCTGAAACAGATTATGCATTGCCTCCTTTTGACCCGGTATCTCCTGATCAGTCTTTGGAATGCGAGTCAATAATGTATGATCTCATGGCCTTGGCCTTGAGCACGGATTCGACGCGTGTGATGACTTTTCTGGTGCCAGGATGGAGTCAGGTTTTTGAAATTGAGGGACAGCGACTGAGTGCAGGGTATCACGGTCTTTCACATCACGGAAATGAAACAAAGAAAATTGCCGAGTATAATCTGGTAGGCAGAGAGCACGTGCGGCGTTTTGCGCGGTTCCTTGAAACATTGAGGAACTGCAAGGATCATCAAGACCGTTCACTGCTTGATTCCACAACTCTTGTATACGGAAGCGGTATGGGGGATTCGAATACACATGATAACAGCAATTTACCCACACTTATCGCCGGCGGTGATTTCTCTCACGGTCATCACTGGGCCATCGACCGTAACTCACCAAATCCACGGCTTTTAGGGGGGTTGATGCTGACTCTGATGCAGAGGATGGGAATGGAACTTGAGTCGTTTGCCGGCGCACGCCACAATATGAACGAGTGCTTAGTTTAGGCTTTTGATGAAAATTCTCCATTGGTGCCACTCGATTTGGCTGTCCGCTATTGTTCTTTCAGCCGATACGTTGCCTGGTTCAGTATCAACTTTCATCGAACAGCATTGTTTCGAGTGCCATGAGGGAAGTAATGATTCCCTGAAAGGTGATGTGAATCTTGGGCAAGCTTCCTTTGATTGGTCCTCCCCCGAAATCGTGGATTTGTGGACCACGATTCATGACGTCGTGGGCTCGAGCGACATGCCTCCTGATGATGCCGGATCTTTCCCTGGAATACAGGAGCGCGATGAATTTTTGGCATGGTTGAAAGAAAAGCTTACCCGGCATGCGCCCGTTGGTGGGAGTTTGCCAAGACGACTCAATCGGGTGGAATATGAAAACACCATCTGCGATTTGTTTGGTTACCCGGAATTTGAAGTGCCTCCCTCATTTCCCTCTGACACTTCCAAACACGGATTCGATAATGTGGCGTCGGGGATGGTCCTGTCCCCCCCATTATTGGCTCAATACCTCGAGATTGCGACTGCCGTTGCGGACGAATTCCTTCCACAACCTATTTTCCTGCCCAAAGCGGAGCCTCGTGATTATTCCATTCCCATGTCTGAATTGAGTACAGATGCAGGGGGCGGAGGTAGGCAAATGGGTAGTGTTTTCCGACTTGTTTCTTCCCGGAATATGGCGAGTGGAGCCGGTTGGACTTCTTCCTTTGAAGCGCCGCTGAGTGGTGTTTACCGTGTTCAGATAGAAGCCAATACCTTTCAAAGTGATCACATGTTTTATGATCAGAGAAAGGTGCCTTTTAAATTGGCAGTCTATGCAAGGCAGAACGGGGAACAAAAATATGCACGGTTTTCTGATCTAAGAAAAATCGGAGAATTTAACGTTTCGACGGAACCCTCAGAAGGAGGCTTTGGAACTCTGGAAGCAGAACTTTTTCAGGGTGAGGTGCTGGGTTTTCGATGGGCGGATGGTCCGGTTTTTTCTGATCCCGGAAGAATCGATCTTTCGCATGATTTTATCGATGACCGTTTGTTGAATGACCGCCCCTTTTACGCCGCAGCAATTGAATTGAACGGAGGAAAACGAGGTTCGACACAGACAGAATTTTATGAGGCGATTCGGACACTTATTGAAAGCGGTACACTTGATTTAAGCAATCCTGATTTGGATAAGCCTCCGGCTGTTTATGGTGGTGGATTGTTCAATGGTCCGCACAATTGGTGTCAGTCTTATGCTCAAGAACAGATGTATCGCTTTGGTCCAGCACTGGATATTGTGCGAGTTTCCGTTAGTGGCCCGAGTCGCACCGTCAGTAGCCAGAAAGAGCGTGCCAGGATGGTCAGATCGAAAGCATTTTTGAACAGGCGTTCAGATGAAGTATCGGATCTGGTATTTACCGAAAGATTTCTTAGAGGTTTTCTCTCAAAAGCATTCAGGCGCCCTGTAAGTGCATCACAGCTAGACAAATATTTAGAACTTGTCCGGGCACATCGGGAATCTTTTCCTGACAAGCGTATTGAAGATGCACTTCACCTTGCTATCAGGAAAGCCCTTCTATCGTCACGCTTCCTGTTTCGTGAGCTTGGATCAGGTAGTTTGGATGGTTTTGAATTAGCGAGCCGATTAAGCTATTTCCTAACAAGCGCTCCTCCCGATGAACGACTAACCTCCTTGGCGGCAAAAGGAAAATTGTCGGATCCCATGACCTTGAAAAACGAAGTGCACCGTTTGTTGCGTCTGCCTCAGCGCAGGGCTTTCGTCCGTCACTTTACTGGTCAGTGGCTGGGCACAAGAAAGCTCGTGGATATCATGCCTGATCCTCGATTGCTAAAGTTTTATGGCCCTGACCGTCAGGCTATGATCAACGAAACCGAACTCTTCTTTGAGGAAATGTTGGTTGAGAATCACAGTCTGGAATATTTTATTGATCCGGGATTCAGTTTTCGAAACCAAAACCTCAACAAGATTTACGGAGGAGAGATCACGGGAAACAAGATGCAACGTGTGACTTTTCCGAAGGGAGGGAAACAAGGTGGCTTACTTGGCTTGGCTTCCATTATGATGGCGACTGCAAATGGTGTGGATACGCACCCAGTGCATCGAGGGGTATGGTTACTGGAAAATGTCCTTGGTCAACCGACGCCGCCCCCACCGGCTGATGTTCCTTCCGTGGCTCCGGATACAAGCGGTACGATAACAATGCGTGAAAAAATGTTGGCACATCAAGCCGATGCTTCCTGTGCTCGCTGTCATACAAAAATTGATCCACTCGGTTTCGTGATGGAGCATTATGATCCAGTCGGACGCTGGCGTGAGCATTATCCAGTTTACACCGCTGTGGCTTCTGCGCCGCTGAAGGAGGAGTTTTACGCCAGTCAGGGGGAAGGAACTCAAAATGGACGACGTATTGAAACAAGAGCAATAATGTCCGATGGGACCATTTTAAACGATGTGAGAGATCTGAAATCCTACCTCCTGAACCACATTGATTTATTTGGGAATTGTCTGGCTGAAAAGCTTCTCATCTATAGCACTGGGCGCCCGTTGAGTTTTGGGGACCAGCGAATTGCCCGTTCATTATCGCAACAGGTTATAGCCAACAAACAGGGGTTTCAGGACATGATCGTTTCCGTGGTTTTGAGCGATTCATTTCTGTCTCGCTAGTATTCATCCACTGCCCTGCATGTATGAATAAACGTTGAACTCATCTATCAAATAAATCTCTACATCGAAAAGACTGAATTGAAAATGCAGAAGTCATTTTCCAGTCAGGTTTTTGAGTGTTAACACGTTCTTTGCTCATGGCCTGTGTATTATTCGAGCGATTTTCAAAAAACATGAAATTTCCTGTTTTCAGGTTAGCGTCAGGATTGTTTTTTTTCCTTGTCATGTCCAGGACCCTGGAGGCTCAGGATCACTCAGCAAAGTTTGGGGCATCCATGATGAAACACCGTCAGATCGGGCACCCTGATTTTTTGAGTCCACATGCTCGCCCTATCGTTCTGCATGGTGGTTACGTATTTGTGGTCAATACGCGTGAGGATACGGTCGATGTGATCCAGGAGGACACTTTTGGCATTGTTGCACGGATCCATGTGGGAGTTGATCCTGTCGGATTGGCCTTAAAGCCTGATGGCAAGGAAATCTGGGTATCTAATCATATATCCGATTCGGTGAGTGTGATCGACACCGATCCGACCAGTCCCTTTTATTGGAACGTTCTGGCAACGATTCAGGATATCGATCCCAGAACAAAAGCAACCCGTTTTGATGAGCCTGTGGGCATAGCTTTTGCCAGCAATGAAAAGGCATATGTCGCTTTGTCCGCCGAGAATCAAATTGCCGTGGTCAATGTGCTTACCCGGCAAGTAGAGAAAAAGTTAACTATCCACGCGCAGGATCCTCGCGCCATCATGGTGAGTGAAGACCGTCTTTACGTCGTTCCTTTTGAATCAAATAACCAGACACAGATCTCTGGTGGCACTGGTGAGCTGGATGGCAAATTGTCCACCTTTGACGCTCGAGAACATGTCCTCGATAATAACAACGTGCTTTCTATTGGAGCCGTCGTGGATATCGTCAAGCATTCCCGAATTCCTGATCGAGATTTGTTTGTTTTTGATACGTCGACCGATGAACTGATTGAAACAGTGGATTCTCTTGGGACCTTGCTCTACGGAATGACAGTCAACTCCCGCGGGACTGTTTTTATTGCCCAGACTGATGCACGGAATGCGGTCAATGGTCAATCTGGCACCGCTCATCATGGTTTGGCCGAACTGGAAAACCGTGCTTTTTTGAATCAAATTACACAGATCGATTATAAGGACGACGCGTTCCAGACTCCCAAGTTTATCAACATTGAACCGCTACCCCCTGAGCATCCCAGTCCAGATATGGCGCTCGCGACACCGTTTGCCATTCAAGTCAGCGATGATGACTCGATCTTGGTGGTCTCCGCTGCCGGTTCGGGGAAGGTTTTTACCTTGAACGCCTCGTCGGGTGAAGTGCTTGGTCGTGTAAGCGTGGGCCACGTACCGCGTGGGATTGCTCTGGATTGTTTGGACGATGGATCGCTTTCGGCGGCTTGGGTTCTCAATGCCGTTGCAAACACGGTATCATATCTGGATCTCTCCGACCCGCAGCAACCCATAAATACCCACACTGTAACTTTGAAAGATTCTACAGATCCCGACCTGAAACAGGGGCGGATTGCTTTCAACGATGCGAACGCATCCAGCTCGGCGACTTTTTCCTGTGAAAGTTGTCATCCTGATGGGCATACTGATCAGTTACTTTGGGTATTGGATACTCCTATTTCATCGGGAGGGAATCAGATTGTACCTCGCACCACTATGCCGGCTCGGGGGCTTCGTGACACGGCCCCTTATCATTGGGATGGGATACCCGGTGACCCCTATGGAGGGATCAATACAGCAAGTACCAGAAAATCGGTTGAAGCCAACAGTGACAGGGATGATCCCGCGAGCAGTACTCGTCATCTAGTCGATGGTGCGCTGGCCAGTACCATGAAAAGGGTAGGGGATGGAATCGTGAATGATGAAGGCAAGGCTGGCGCATTGACTGCGCTTGAGCGGGGCGCTTTAGCGAGGTTTTTATTGTCAGCTTCTTATCCTCCGGCCCAGAGACGAGCTTATGATAATGTCCCCTCCAAAAAAGCACGTAACGGATTTCGAATGTTTCATGTTCTCGGGGACAAACAAGGGAATCCAGAAGTGAATGTATGCGGGAATTGTCATCGAATGCCATTTTGGGTCAGCACCAACACGAGAGGGTCAGGGATGGATGCACCGACTTGGAGAGGCGCATATGATCGCTGGATGATTTTACCTCAGGGGCGTCTGAATCTGATCGACTTTGACTTCTATGCATCGATGGCTGACCGCGGGGTTCCTGAGCGATCCCTTTGGCGTCTTTCCTGGGGGAGTCGGCGGGAATTTGATAACGTGTGGGATATGGTGCTGGAAGGCAGTACCGGGTTTTCCGGCGCGTTTGCCAGGCAGGTCACTTTGAATGAATCGGCTGTAAGCGATCCGTTGTCTCTGGATTTACTGAAAGCTCTTGAGCTGTCTTCTCGCGAGGGTGCCGTAATTTTGCAGGGTGAAGGCGTTTGGATGCATGATGGGAATCCCGTGTCTGTTGCATTGGACTTCAACGGGCAGCATTATGTAGATCGAAATCATCCCGGTAGAAACTATGAACTACAGCAATTAGTATCACTTGCGAATAAAGGGGAATTTATTGGAACCTTCACCGGCAGATTGGGACAGAATGTCGGTTTGAATCATCCGCAACCGGCGCTCTGGAGTTCAGGGAGTATTGAAAGGCAGCGAGGGCCTCAAGTGTTCCCTGCTTTGACTGTCGATCAACTTTCGATGACGATGAGCGGGCGCCATATCATGGACGATGCCCATGTGTTCATCAATGGCCATAAAGTACACGGCTTGGTTCATTTGGAAAAGGCGGAACACCGTGGCGCTACTCGTTTTGATCAAAAGGTGACGGTTACTTTACAATCTATTCCTTTAGGAAAACTCGAAACCAAACTGGTCAGTGCGGGGGGGGCAGCCCATGGACTTGTTCCAAAAGACGGAAGCCTGGGAACAGAATGGCGTCGATTAGGTTTTGATGCCTCCGATTGGTTTTTTGGGCATACAGGCTTTGGTTATGAGAAAGGAGAAGGATATGGCGGCATGATTGAGACAGATCTGGAAGATGCGATGCAAGATAATACCAGTGTCTTCATTCGTATTCCATTTGTCGTGGAAAATCCCTCCAGTTACGACAGCCTCGAATTCAGGATTCAGGCTGATGACGGTTTCTCTGCTTACATCAATGGCAGGCGGATAGCGTCGAGGAACAGACCTCGCCGGTTGAGCTGGAACTCTCAAGCAACAGACTCAAGTGCTGAGGTGGTGGCCGGTCGATTTGAAACCTATGACGTGAGTCATCTTCTGGATTCCTTGCAGCATGGGGAGAATGTATTGGCTATACATGGGCTGAATCGAGGCGAAGGCAGCAGTGATTTTATCATTCGCCCTGAATTGGTTGCTTCAGTCCCTGCCAAAAAAGCCAGTGAAGGAGGAACTGGCATGCACTTGATTCAGCTACAAAATCCTGACGGACTCTTCAGTAATGATTTTATATTTCATGTGCATTAAACCGTGAATCTCGAAACCTTGCTCAAGAACCTTCCACTCTCAATAACGAAATGAAATGATCAGGTCCAAAGCAAGACCATTTGAGCGAGCGAGCTCCTGCGTTAATTGACTCAAGGACGCGAGCGATTTTCGTCCTGTGATAATTCGTAGGTGTAGATGTATTTCTCTCTCTTAACCCATTTGGCGCTCCCGTCGCACATCTGGAAGTTCGTGCCATCTTCGCCGTGATTATCGTTGGGGTCTGGGTAATTGTTTTGTGCTCCTGTTCCCTGACCATCACCATCAAATATCAAATAAATATCTGACGGGCCAACCACTTGTCCCCTTAATCCCTGAGCAGAGCTCTTGTGCACCCAGCTTAGGACTGTTCGTTCAGTTTTTCTTGTTGTGTAATTCATGAACGCGTTGATCTCATAGCTAACCCCACGTAAATCTGCCTGCCGGGTTCGAGTGCCGCGCATGCGTTTATATGGAGCCTGTCGGCGTAAATCCTCCAGTATTTTTCTGCCTCGCACCGTGACTGTATTTGTACCGATAAAGTTTTGAGTGGATGGACATACAAATATCGATTGGGCATTGGCGCTTGGGATGTAAGTTGGATGCAACCAGGACAGATCGTCACTATTATCGTCGGGAGTGCCTGATAACCATCCTTTTTCATTGTCCTGACCATACATCATGGATCCCAATCCCATCTGCTTGAGGTTGTTGAGGCAACTGATACGGCGGACCTTTTCCTTGGCCTTTGAAAGCGCTGGCAAGAGCATGCCTGCCAGAATGGCGATGATAGCAATCACCACGAGTAATTCAATCAGTGTGAACCCTTCTGCGTATGCCTGATTTTTCTTCGATAATTTCATGATAAGTTGAACATTGTCCAAAAGAATGGAGCGCGTCCATTTTTTTTTTAAGTTTGGAACTACCGGTAGCGGCGTCTTCATGAGTGTCAAAAGCATTTTTTAGCCATACGTTTTCAGAGTGGGTTCTGCCAAATGACAGCACGCCAATCATACGATTAGATATTCATCCGGGGGTATGTCAATTGCCGACCGTTAACGCTGCAGAACATGAAAAGGCTCTATCAACGATTACTTTCATCCCATCCAGATCAAGGGAGCTATTGTTGGAACCAGCTGCCTTGACCGTGAGGACGAAGATCTGTTTTCGAATCCAAAAGGATAATTGATAATCCATGATTATATGATCGGTTCAACCACACATGCTTTCTTCTTGGTCATAGTCCTTGAAATCATGAGTTGATTTCTTTTCAGTGTCGTGAACGTTCGAGTGTGTTTGTTTGAATGGACCGAGTTATGCAAAACGAGATTGCATCGTCATTATGGAAAAAATGGGGCCCTTACCTGAGTGAGCGTCAGTGGGGCACTGTGCGGGAGGATTATAGTTCCACAGGAAAAGCATGGGACTACCTCAGCCATGACCTGGCGCGCAGTCGGGCCTACAGATGGGGTGAGGATGGAATCGCTGGTTTCAGTGATGATCGACAATCGTTGTGTCTGGGTGTTGGTTTGTGGAATCACAAGGATCCAATACTCAAAGAACGCATGTTCGGCCTGACCGGTGTCGAAGGCAATCACAGTGAAGATGTCAAAGAGGTGTATTATTACCTTGATGCCACTCCATCGCATGATTACCTCAAAATGCTTTATAAATATCCTCAGGCAGCTTTCCCCTATCAACAGCTCGTGGATGGCAATCGAACTGGCAAACAAAGCCCCGAGTATGAGTTGGTGGATACCGGGGTCTTCAAAGAGGATCGATACTTTGACGTTTTTATCGAATATGCTCGACCCCGGCCTGATGATACCTTGGTTGAAGCAACGATTGTCAATCATGGGCCCGAGCCTGCTCCTCTGACTTTTCTTCAGCAGCTTTGGTTCCGTAATACATGGTCCTGGGGGAACAATGATCAAGCCAAACCCCTCATGCAAGGAGTGGATTCCATAGGTCTGGAGATTCATCATGAAGCGCTCGGTCATCTTCATTTCCATGCTGAAAATCCAGATGATCTAATCTTCACAGACAATGAATCACGTCCAGAGGGCAAATTGGGTTCGAAGCCTCAAGGTTATTGCAAGGATGCGTTTCACGAATACCTTGTTCATGGTAACTCAAAGGCGATCAACCCCAATGGGCAGGGTACTAAATGCGCTGCGCTGCATCGTTTGAAGTTAGAAGCCGGAGAAAGCAGAAAATTAAGGTTTCGCCTGACGTCACAAAAAGTGATCAAGCCATTTGAAGGATTTGATGAAACATTTCAGCAGATCAGGAATGCGGCAGATCGTTTTTATGGACACCTTCAAGAAAATATCGAAAGCCCTGATGAACGATTAATCCAGAGGCAAGCTTTTGCAGGTTTGATCTGGAGTAAACAGTTTTATTATTACGACGTTGAAAAGTGGATTGCTGGGGATCCGGGGCAGCCAGCTCCATCAGCTTCACGACACCATGGACGCAATCATGAATGGCTTCATTTAAAAAATGCCGACATCATTTCCATGCCAGATAAGTGGGAATATCCCTGGTATGCCGCCTGGGATCTAGCTTTCCATTGTGTTCCTTTCGCTCTGATTGATACCGAATTTGCCAAGGAGCAAATGCTGTTAATGCTACAGGAATCGTACCTCCATCCTAATGGGCAAATTCCCGCCTACGAGTGGTCTTTTGGAGATGTAAATCCGCCTGTTCATGCCTGGGGTACGTGGCGTGTCTACCAGATGGACCGTAAACGCAACGGATTTGCAGACCGTCGTTTTCTCGAACAAGTCTTTCATAAACTGCTCCTGAATTTTACATGGTGGGTGAACCGTAAGGATGTGGACAATCGAAATGTCTTTCAGGGTGGTTTTCTCGGACTGGATAACATTGGGGTTTTTGACAGAAGCATTCCAGTTCCCGGAGGTGGGCAGTTGGATCAGGCAGATGGGACTGCGTGGATGGCGATGTATTCACTCAATATGATGCGCATAGCACTGGAGCTTTCACTGCAGAATCCGGTCTATCAAGAAATCGCCATCAAGTTTTTAAATCACTTCCTGGCCATTGCAAAAGCCATGACCAATATTGGTGAGTCGGGCATTAGTTTATGGGATGAGGAGGATGAGTTCTTTTATGATGTTTTACACTTTCCCGAAGAAAAACCGATTCATGTCAAAGCGCGTTCCATTGTGGGACTGATTCCCATATTCGCGGTGGAAGTGCTCGAACCGGAATTGCTTGAAAGGGTGCCGAGATTCAACGAACACCTTGACTGGATACTTAAGAACCGACCGGAATTGGCCTCGCTTGTCTCACGTTGGAACGAACCTGGCAGAGGACATCGTCATTTGTTTTCCCTCTTACGTGGCAGTCGGCTCAAATGTTTATTGCGGCGGATGTTGGACGAAGATGAGTTCCTTTCCTCATACGGTATCAGGTCAATGTCCAAAAGACATGAGAAACATCCATATGTCTTGCATTGTGAGGGAAAAACGAAGCATTGCAATGGTTCTTCAAAAGTGGATTATCAACCTGCCGAATCCAATACCCATATGTTTGGCGGTAATTCAAATTGGCGTGGTCCCATCTGGTTTCCCATCAATTTCCTGCTTATTGAATCTCTCCAACGCTTTCACCACTATTACGGAAGCGATTTTAAAGTCGAATCACCTTCCAGCTCGGGTCAAAAACTTACTCTTGAAGAAGTTGCTGAGGATATTTCCAATCGTCTGGGGGATCTTTTCCGCAAGGACGATCAAGGGCGTCGTCCTATTTACAAGCATCATCCCGATATTCAGTTGAATCCACAATTCAAAGATTGCATCTGGTTTTATGAATATTTTCACGGTGACAGTGGGCGCGGCGTAGGAGCCTGTCATCAAACGGGTTGGACAGCGCTTATTGCTAAATTACTCCACCCCAGAGTCAAAGAGAACTGACTTGAAACGGGTTTCTGGAGTTTTTCATGCGGACTATTTCTATTATTGAAATGATCTGAACAGAACTGGCACGTGCTCCTCCAAAAATTGAATGTCCTCAGGTGTTTATCCAGTTCACCAACGATTGCTGTTGAGTGTGAAATAATCATTGAGCACGTACCTAAAGCGCTTTCCACGATACTTCTATCTTCATATTGCTTTGTAATACTGACTTTGCTTTTTGTATGAAACCGTCTATGATCGGCATCATGGTCAGCAGGGATTCCTGCGGTATGATGGGCCTCTCGAAAGTAGTATGAAAATTAGACTCCAGATGATACTGATTGTTGCGCTGCTACAGGCGTGCGCCTGCACCTGTATTGTGTCGGGTTCCGGATCGTCATTGCAGGATCCTGACGGTCAATCGCCAGATATGACGAAGCCGGTCAAGGTTTACATCCTGATGGGACAATCCAATATGTTGGGTTTCGGTCGTATTGCGCCGGGCCGAAAAGGGCCCGAAGGCTCCTTGTCTTACGCGGTAAGGGAAAAGGGGCTGTATTCTTACCTCATTGATGAAGATGGGGCTTGGACAGTGCGCAATGACGTTCGCAATGTGCGAGTCATGGGAAGTGGGCTCGGCGGGATGCAGGTTTTTGTCAATGACTGGTTGACCATCGGTCAAGGCAATATTGGACCGGAAATTGGCATTGGCCATTACCTGGGCCAAGCAATCAACGAACCTGTTCTCCTGCTCAAGAGCTGCATTGGAAATCGAGCTCTGGGTTGGGATCTGTTGCCCCCGGGCAGCGAAGGATATGAATTCACGGATTCCAAGGGTGTGACCTGGGTGCATCCGGGTTACGAAGGTTCGCCCGAGCGTTGGCAAAAAGGTACCGATCCCAGGAAGATCACTTGGTATGCAGGTATGCAATATGATGGGGACATTGCGAGAGTCAAAGAAGTATTGAGTGAACTCGATACGTATTATCCCGGCGCAGAGAAATACGAGATTGCCGGTTTCTTCTGGTGGCAGGGGGATCGTGACAGTGGAAGCGAAGCGCTCTCCGCTCATTACAAAACAAATCTTGTCCATCTCATCAAACAATTGCGCAAGGATTTCAACGCGCCCGAAGCAAAATTCGTCTGTGCCTCCCTGGGGCAAACGAGTAAGGACGACACGGGCAATGGAAGGAAAATACTGGATGCCATGTTAGCCGTGGATAGCCGTTCCTCCAGTTATCCTGAGTTCAAAGGCAACGTAGCGGCAGTCTATAGCCACCCATTGTCCAAAGGGGGTAATTCTGGTGGTCATTACAACGGCAATGCTGAAACCTACATGAACATCGGGGAAGCCATGGGGCTCGCCATGGTTGATCTGCTCACTAATTGGTAAAAATGTTCCCTCAAAACTGATGTTGCCAAGTGAATCCAAATGTCCCCAATTGGTCTGATACTTGCTCCCAATCATTGCTGGAAGGGATTTTAGAAAACAAATGGAAAGGCGACGCTGATGTCAAAAGCAATCATGGATCCGGAAGAAGTTCGACGCTTCGCGAAGGAGTTGAAGCACTTTAATGCAGGCCTTCAGCAGGGAATGACTTTGCTGGATGCGCGGTTCAAGGCCCTTGGCGACAGTTGGCAGGATCACGAACACCAACGGTTTGCAGAAGAATTCAGTCAGACCATGCGGGCTTTGAAGAAATTTGTCGAAGTGTCGAACGAACACACCCCTTTCTTGCTTCGCAAAGCGCAGCGGATCGAGGATTATCTGGAGCAGCGATAGCCATGCCCTCAAAGGCTCAGATACATTCGGTGGACGCTTTGGAATTGTTCCGGGTAAAGCTGGTTCAGTACCTCGAAAAGTCGATCACGACCATGGATGAAGTCGGTAGCGATCTCAAGCGAACGCTGATCTGGCTTGAGGAAAAGCAAAAACCTTTTTGGGAACATCAAGTGCGTCTCAAGCGGCGTGCTCTGGAGGAGACGCGAAATGAAATCTTTGGAGCCAAGCTCTCACAGATGCGTCATGCCAGCGATGCACAGCAAGTAGCCCTTCAACGCGCCAAGCAAGCCTTCGAGGAAGCCGAAGAAAAGCTTCATCGAGTAAAAAAGTGGTGTCGTCGATATCAAAGCGACGTGGAACCGCTGGGGCGTGAAGTTGAAAAACTCCAAGCGGTCATGTTTCAGGACTTGAAACAAGGTGCCGCCCTCCTTGATCGAATCATTCGCACTTTGGAGGATTATGCAGATCGACGTAAATCGCTTGATTCGGATCGATCGGACATGGTTGAGGTTTTAGAGGGAGGAACTGGTTTGTCGGATCAGCGGGGTATCGAAGTCAACAAGGAGTTGGGAGAGTCGGAATCATGAGTTTGCACGCACGCAATCAATTATTGGCATTGACCAAAGATCTCCTTCGAACATGGGAACGAACGCGATCGGTTTGGAAAGATGGCAAGGCGGACGCATTCGAACGCGACTACATCAAGGAACTCGAATCGAGCGTGAACCGAGCCGTTCATGGGATGGAAAAGCTGGATGTTATCTTGAAGAAAGTGAGGAAAGATTGTGGCTAAAATACTCACAGCGGGTCAATCGATCTCGACCTTGGAAAAGCTCCGCCAGACCATGGAGGAGCTGAGGGCTCGCGAGATGGCGGTGATCGCCTCACGCGATCGTGAACTGAAGTCCATTCAGCAAAAATCTGCGCTGGAAAGCGCGCGCTTCAAACGACAGGCTGAAGCAGAAACTCAAAAGGCGATGGAAGCTCTGAATGAGGAGCGAATTCGACTCGAATCCCACTTTGCCTTGCGCAAGCTTCGTATCGATCATGCTTATGAGAATGTGCAGAAGGCATTGAATGAGGCCGCCGAGCAAACGCGCAGTCAACAGAAGTATGAAAATCAAAAAGAACTTTTGCAGGCTAATCGGGCGCACGACGCGGATCTGCAATCGGTGGATCATGCCGGGAAATCTTTTTCGGCTGAATTATCAAATGAGACCCGGCGTCTTGAAAGCATTGGCGGGCTTGGTTGGAGGGTTTTCAAAGGTTATGGTAATTTCAGGAAGTGGCTGCGAGATGGAGGACAACCTTCTCCTGGCGAAGTAAGCATCCAAGATGAGCATGCATTGCTTGAGTCATTGAAATCCCAGTTGACTGAGCTCGAATCGTCTCTCTCTTTTTCCGCTCACAACGCTCTGGCCCGCCTCTTCTCCTTCGTCTCCATCTGGCTGATCCTGTGTTGCCTTGGCATTGGCGGAGCGACTGTATTCCTTTTACCACAGGTATCCGATGCCATTGGTGCAACTCAGAACCGGATCTTGATGGGGGGCGGGGTCATGGGGGGGCTGGTAATGATTGTATACGCGATGGGCTACATCATGGCCCGAGGTGCCGCGCGCTCCTTTGTGAATTTATTCGCAAATTGCACCGGCTTGATCGAACAATGCCAACTTGCCGCCAATCGAAGTCGTGAGGATGCCACGGCCTCTGCACGCGAAGTTCTTCAGACCATTGAAAGCCGTCTCGAAGCCGCATGGCTTGATGCCGATGTTTTGGCGAGAGAACAATGTGAACGCGGGCTCAACAAGCTGTTGCCCCAGCGAAACCGTTTGATGGCACGGCATGAATCGATGCTTGCCACTGCGCTGAAACGCTTGAGTGAGAGCAGGTCCTCAGGATTGGATGATGGGAATTTTGCTTTCCATGAGAAGGATGAAAAAGGTGAAACGGATCAACAGGCCTTGCAAACCGAGGTTATACTTCGTTTTGATCAGGAAATTGGAGACGTCGTTTCTGATTGGAATCGATTGATTCCTGCGTGGTGTTCAGACCTCAACACAAGTCGGGAAGCCGTTCGGCAGATGGAACAGACGTGGAATACCGCATCCTCGCAAGGATGGGAAGTTCCGCTTTCAGGGGAACCAGCTGGCAGCTTTGCTCAAATCACAATCGATTGGAAAGAGTTTGCCCCATCGGTTCCTGCTGATTCGAGTATGCACTTGCCAAAAGACGCATGTTTGCAAGTGCCCATGGTCTTCAAGATGCCCTTAGGAGAATCGGTTTTGTTTGAATCAGAAGGACCTGCTCCTGATCAAATTATCGAAGCCATCAATCACACCGTGTTGGAGCTCCTGTTGACTGCTCCTTCAGGGCGGATGAGGTTTACCCTGATCGATCCGGTCGGTCTGGGTAAAAACTTTGCAGGGTTGATGCACCTTGCCGATTATGATGACCAGTTGATCAATCGACGTATCTGGACCCAATCGAATCAAATTGAACAGTGCTTGCTCGATTTGACGGAACACATGGAGAAGGTGACGCAAATGTATCTCCGCAACGAATACGACACTCTGGCCGAGTACAATCAAGTCGCAGGCAATATCGCGGAAAAATATCATGTGCTGGTCGTTTCCGATTTTCCCGCGGGTTTCAGTGAATCTGCCTTGCGTAGATTACATAATATTGCTGTCAGTGGGGCCCGCTGCGGGGTGTTCTTGCTTCTGCATCGCGACTGTCGTCAGGCAATGTCCGAAGACGCTGTGGTTCACGACCTGCGCGAACATTGTGTTTGGATTCAATCACAAAAGAAGGGATGTCGATTAGGAGCGCATGCGTGGACGGGCGTTCGTTTGAATTGGATGGATCGAGTCAAATTTCAGGACACGGTTCATCTTATCCATCAGATAGGACAAGCCAATGTCGATTCGAATCGCGTCGAGGTTCCATTCTCGCAAATCACTCCCAAGCCTGATGCATGCTGGACTCAAGACACCAGCGCCTCATTGAATATTCCCATTGGGCGGACAGGTGCTTCGAAATTGCAGTATCTGACGCTCGGTAAAGGCACTCAGCAGCATGCCCTTATTGCTGGGAAAACTGGTTCAGGTAAGTCAACTCTATTTCATGTCATCGTCAGCAATCTTGCACTTTGGTGTAGTCCGGATCAGGTCGAGTTCTATCTGATCGACTTCAAGAAAGGCGTTGAATTCAAATGTTATGCTGCGCATAAACTGCCTCATGCCCGCGTGGTTGCGATTGAGAGCGATCGTGAATTCGGCCTCAGTGTGTTGGAGCGAGTGGACCAGGAACTCCGTCGGCGTGGAGACTTGTTCCGTGAAAAGGGGGTTCAGGATCTAGCGAGGTATCGTTCCGCTGAGGATACACAGCCACTGCCTCGTACACTCCTGATGATTGATGAATTTCAGGAATATTTTGTCGAAGATGATCACGTGGCTCAAAACGCAGCGGTTTTGCTTGATCGTATTGTTCGCCAAGGGCGCGCGTTCGGGATTCATGTGATTCTGGGATCGCAGACGCTGGGGGGCGCCTACACCCTGGCTCGCACTACTTTTGCCCAGATGGCGGTTCGCATTGCGCTTCAGTGTGATGAGGCGGATTCTTATCTGATCATGGATGAGAATAATGCCGCACCCAGACTTCTCTCCCGTCCCGGTGAAGGAATATACAACAACAGGAACGGCGCAGTGGAAGGCAACAGTCCGTTCCAGACGGTCTGGCTGAATGACGACGAGCGAGACACATATCTGCAACAGGTGAGCACCTTGGCTCAAAACCATGCCTCGAAGGAAACGGGTCCCGTGGTCTTTGAGGGGAACGCCCCCGCCGATATCAGGGATAACCATGAGCTTGCCGTCACCCTGGGGATCGAGCCTTCCGGTGGTCCAGAAGAGACCTGCGCCTGGCTGGGAGCTCCCAATTCCATCAAGGGCCCGACAGGAGCTGCCTTTGGTGCGCAAAGCAGTAGTAACCTTCTGATCATCGGTCAGAATGAAGAGATGGCCTTTTCAATGATCATCAGTAGTTTGATTTCGCTTGGGGCACAACAACCCTCAGATCGTGCCGAATTCATTGTTCTGGATGCCTTTCCAGATCATTCTGCCAAGCGTGAGATGATGGATCAGGTCATCGCCATGCTGCCGCATCGAGTCAGGTCATTGAAGGATGAGCGACTTGAGGA
>JBDQII010000030.1:0-19800 GCA_040264395.1 Verrucomicrobiota bacterium | reverse complement strand
TGGAAAGCGGTGCGGCCAAAGATTTGGGTTACAAGGCTGCCGAGGATGCACTTCAGGCACATGGTGATCTGAGGGGTGTTTTTGCCATCAATGATCCCGCTGCGCTAGGTGCTCGCGCAGCCCTCGAAAAAGCAGGCAAACAGGATCAGGTGCTGATCGTTGGGTTCGACGGACAACCAGAAGGCAAACAAGCGATCAAGGACGGCAAAATCTTTGCTGATCCGATTCAGTTTCCAGATAAAATGGGGATCGAGGTGGTCAAGTCCATCGTGGCTCATTCCAAGGGTGAAGATGTCGAGCCCGAACAGTTGATTCCTACAAGCCTTTACCGGCAGGAAGACGGACTCAAGGACAGCAGCCTCCAATGACCACTGAAAACCCATAAAAGCAACTCTTTTTATGAGCAAGCAAATACCCGATTTCCTGCCAAATTTGGTTGGATCCATGTCTCAGGGAGCGAAAGGGAATCCGACTGTCGAAATGATCGAGGCTGCGTTTTCTCATCATTCCCTTCACTACCGCTACATCAACATGGAAGTCACCCCTGACAACCTTGCTGAGGCAGTCAGTGGAGCCCGTGCCATGGGCTTCAAGGGGTTCAACTGCTCGCTACCCCATAAGGTTGCCGTCATCCCTCACTTGGATGCACTCGGTCAATCTGCTGGTATCATGGGGGCCGTAAACTGTGTAGTGAAACGTAACAATCAGTTCATCGGTGAAAACACCGACGGAAAAGGGTTTCTGAAATCGCTGCAATCAGTCATCGAACCCGAAGGCAAGCATGTCGTCATATTGGGAGCCGGAGGAGCAGCCCGTGCCATCGCTGTGGAACTGGGCTTGGCCCGCGCTGGTAAAATCACCATCGTCAACCGTAGTCCGCAGCGAGGGCATGATTTGAGCCAGCTGTTGACAAACAAATTAAACATCTCCACCGATTGCATCTCCTGGGACAAAACATTGGATATCCCCGAGGACACGGATGTATTGGTAAATGCAACTTCCATTGGCCTTTACGATGGTAATGCGCAGATCGATATAAACCTCGAATCACTCAAGGACACGGCTGTTGTGGCCGATGTAATTTTCAGCCCCCCCGAAACCTGGCTCATTCGCAAGGCGCGACATCGAGGATGCCAAACCCTGGACGGCTTGGGTATGATCGTGAACCAGGGAATTACCAGCGTCGAATACTGGACAGGATTGCGTCCGGATGCCTCCGTGATGCGAACAGCCGTAGAAAAAGCATTGAACCTTGCATAACGACTCCAAGAAATAACATTATGAAACTCATACTCATCAGTTTGCTCATGGCTTCCTCGCTGATCCATGCGCAGGACAAAGCCCCCCTTGTGATCACGTTGACCAGTGTTGATAAGAACATTCATCTTGATTCCTGGCAAATCAGTGGATCAGTGGTCACTCCTGAAAAACCAGATTGGAGCATCACCAAAAAGACGCTTCACGGAGGAAAGCAGGAAGGAGTTGATTTAATCACCGTCGATAACGGTAAACTCTCTTTTTCGGTCATACCCACACGGGGAATGAGTTTATTGAATGCCCGCATGGACGACATCTATCTTGGGTGGGATTCACCAGTCAAGGAAGTGGTTCATCCAAAATACATTCGTCTGGAGGACCGGGGTGGACTGGGTTGGTTGGAAGGTTTCAATGAATGGATGGTTCGCTGTGGATTGGAGAGCACGGGCCATCCAGGTACCGATAGTTTCATCAACAATGTGGGTGATGAAGCCACCATGGACCTGACGCTGCATGGAAAAATTGGGAATATTCCAGCCAGCGAAGTAGAGGTTATTATTGAGCGTGTGCCCCCATACCGTATACGAATTCGCGGGCGTGTTGACGAAAGAATGTTTTACGGTCCTAAACTGGAAATTCAAACTGAGGTGTCCACCACCCCCGGCAGCGCATCTGTTCGCATATCCGATACCATTACCAACCGAGGGGATGCCCCACAGGAATTTCAAATCCTTTATCACGCAAACTATGGCCCTCCTCTTCTTGAAGAAGGTGCTCAATTCGTAGGCCCAGTCGAAAAAGTAATTCCATTCAACGAGCATGCCGCAGCATCCATTGACAGCTATTCCGTTTACAAGGGGCCGACTGCTGGATTCACGGAACAAGTCTATTGTATGACACCATTAGCTGATTACGATGGTCGAACGACCATCGGACTCGTTAACCGCAGTAAAAACAAGGGTATTTCCATGAAGTTTTCAGTCCAACAGTTACCCTTTGTTACGCTTTGGAAAAACACCAACTCTGAAGCTGAAGGTTACGTGACGGGTTTGGAACCTGGTACTAATTTCCCTAATAACAGGCGTATCGAGCGTAAATTTGGCAGAGTCCCAAAACTTGATTCAGGACAAAGCCATCATGCAGAGATTGATTTCACCATATTGAAAGGCAATAAGGCCGTTGGGGGATTGATCGATCAAATACAAAAAATTCAGAGACGAGCACAACCGATTATTGAAAACAAACCCGAGAATAAGGACTGATTTATATTGAATTCAAAGCTTGTTTAGTATGCCTCCTCCCCTATTGCAGATGTCAGGAATCGAGAAGCGATTCCCCGGGGTATATGCTCTCAAAGGAGTAAACCTCACTCTTCAGAAAGGTGAAGTACTGGCATTGATGGGGGAAAACGGCGCTGGAAAAAGTACTTTAATGAAGGTCCTCGGGGGGGCGCACTTACCTGATCAAGGCACCATCCAACTAGAGGGTGAAAATGTCACCATCGAATCGCCGGTCAAAGCCCGTGCACTCGGGGTTTCCATGATTTATCAGGAGTTTAATTTGATACCGGCGCTGTCAGCCATTGAAAATGTATTTCTGGGACAGGAGATCACCCAAAATGGACTCATTCGTCATCGAGAGGAAAAAGAACAGACACTTGCTCTTCTCTCTCAGTTAGGAATGGACTTTGACCCTGAGTTACCATGCCGTCAGCTGACGATTGCACAGCAACAGTCAATTGAAATCGCACGGGCCTTGTCATTGAATTCAAAAATACTCGTATTGGACGAACCTTCGGCCGTACTCACTCTTCGCGAGGTAGAAAAGCTCTTTGAGATCATACACAAGCTCAAACAAAAAGGGTTAGGCCTTATCTATATCGGCCATCGTCTTGATGAAATTTTTGAAATTGCCGATCGCACACAGGTGATGAGGGATGGAGCTTGTATTGCTGATAAAGACCTTGCAGATTGCACACGACAATCGCTAATCGAAATGATGGTTGGCAGAGAACTCAAAAACGAATTCCCTTTAAAAAGTCCAAGCATAGGCAAAACAAAACTCAAAATCAGGAACATGACTCGAGGGAAAGCCGTTCAGAATATATCCCTCAAAGTCAAGAGCGGAGAGATACTTGGCTTGGCTGGTTTAGTAGGCGCAGGGCGCACAGAACTGGCTCGATTGATTTTCGGGGCCGACCCTCGTGATGCTGGTGAAATTCAACTGGATGGTGAAATGCTAAGCATTTGCAACCCTCGCGAAGCGATCGCTGCAGGTATAGGATTACTGACTGAAGACAGGAAGCTTCAAGGCCTTGTTCTCTCCCATTCGGTCAAAGACAATTTCGGACTTCCGAATCTGAATCGATTTGCTCCCGCAGGGTTTGTCAAAACTTCAATTGAGCGCAGGGAGTTTCAGGATTATGTGACAACCATGCGAGTCAAGATTTCAAATGAAAACCAGAAGGCAAATCAGCTTTCCGGGGGAAACCAGCAAAAACTGGTCATCGCCAAATGGCTGGCGAGACACTGTGAAGTTTTGATTTTCGACGAACCCACTCGAGGCATTGACGTCGGTGCGAAATACGAAATCTACCAGCTGATGAATGATCTCGCTGCGAAGGGAAAAGCCATTATTATGATCAGTTCTGAACTTCCTGAAATCCTGGGAATGGCAGATCGCATCCTCGTCATGCATGAAGGCAGAATCACAGGGGAAATTGAGGATGTAACATCCGCTACTCAAGAGGAAATCATGCATTTCGCAGTCGCCTAGAACCAAACCTCATTCGCAGAAGCATTCAGATGCCTAAATCAAAAAGACAACACCTTGCCCACCTTCTGACTGAATATGGAATGATTCTGGTTCTGATTCTTCTTGGCATATTTTTCAGCCTGGTCACTCTGACTGAACAACGACCGAGCGGGAAAAAGGCAGGTATTCAGATTGCCAGCATCGTAAAAAAACGTTTCGACAAAGATGCACACATCCTTATTACATCACAAAGCCCGGCCATAGATCAGAACTTTTATGACGAGCTTAGTAGTTCTTTAGCAAGCGCAGGCTTCAAACATTTACATTCAGTACAAGGCACCCCCAGGGATGCTCGAGCCAAATTGATTGAACTTGAAAATCAAAAGGTCAAACTACAGGCTATTCTGGGTAACCAGACGACTGTGGATTGGTTGGTATTTGAAGATATAAAGTTGGATTTCCCTCAATTGGGATCACCGACACGAATCGGACCAAGCCCATACAAATGGCCCAATTTTCTTAAAAAGGACAACCTCCTCAATATCACCAATCAAATCGCTGTTATTGCCATTATCGCCATTGGCATGACCGTAGTTATTATCTGCGGAGGAATTGATTTGTCGGTGGGTAGCTTGATCGCTTTCTCAGCCGTTCTTTGCTGTCTCTTCATTCAAAACACAGCCGGAGGGTTAGATGCGAATGCAGGAGAAATGATATTGGCGTGTATCGCCGCCATCATCATCACGGGACTCGTTGGATCATTTACCGGCAGCATGATCACCGCATTTTCCATTCCGCCGTTTATCGTAACATTGGGAGTTATGATGATGGCAAGTGGTACGGCTTATCTCATGTCCGGTGGAGAATCAGTTTACCGCGTACCGGATTCATTTGTTTGGTTAGGCAGGGAGGCGAGTTTGTTTGGAATACCCAACGCCGTCCTCTTGATGATGCTCCTTTATTCCCTTGCTCATATCATGATGTCACGGACACGATTGGGACGTTATATTTACGCAGTAGGAGGCAATACTGAAGCAGCGCGTCTTTCGGGAGTTCCAGTAAAATGGATCCAGTTATTTGCCTACACTCTCTCAGGACTCCTTGCTGGCCTCGGAGGAGTCGTA
The DNA here is from genome assembly GCA_040264395.1 of Verrucomicrobiota bacterium. Classification (GTDB taxonomy): domain Bacteria; phylum Verrucomicrobiota; class Verrucomicrobiia; order Limisphaerales; family AAA164-E04; genus AAA164-E04. The sequence goes on along the minus strand of JBDQII010000030.1, from coordinate 14,665 downwards.
ATGGCCTCACAGCTGAAAAGCGGCGCCCCGACCTACGGCCAAATGTACGAACTATATGTGATTGCCGCCGTAGTTGTCGGTGGCACAAGTCTTTCAGGAGGCGAGGGTAAAATCTTCGGCACCCTGATTGGAGCTTTCATCATTGCTGTCATCCAGAATGGCATGAACTTGATGAACATCGAAAGTTACACTCAAAAGGTAATTCTGGGTATGGTGATCCTCATTGCTGTACTCCTTGACAAACTCAAACAAAAGAAATTCCAGACCTCTTGATCGGTTCAAAATCCTATCAATCAAGATTCAATGGCCGGACAATAATATTTCGATAAGCTACTGGACCGTGATCACCTTGCAGCATGATAGGCCCTAGCGGTTGCTCATCATCGAAACTTGCCGAGCGTGTTGGACCATTCAAAGAAACGTTATGGTGAACTGGGACTCCATTATGAACGACTTTAAGAAAACGCGCATTTTCAATTTTTTCGCCTGATTGATTGAACCTGGGCGCTCGAAAAACGATATCAAAAGATTGCCATTCGCCGGGAGGTAGGGATGCGTTGATTTTTGGCGCATGCCCTTCGAGTCCTCGCCCGTTGATCCATCGTTGATAAATCCCCCCACAATCGCCATGACCAATGTCGGTTTTCCCCCAACTGTCAAGCACCTGTACTTCGTACCTCCCCTGTAGATAAACGCCAGAATTGGATCCCTCCGGCACCATGAATTCGACATGTAAAGATACATCGCCGTGTTGTGCATGCGAAAGAAGATTCACAGTTCGAGCATCGGGATGATTGACGAAAATGCCCCTTCCCTCTTCAACTTTAAAAGCCGAATTATCCCCATCGCGTAATTGAGTAACACCCACTTCCGTCCAATCGCCAATGGGCTGGCGCCACTGGTGTACGCTTTCAGTCAGTTTAAAAAAAGTCACTTCATTCGAAGCTGATTGTTGGGATGTCTGGCAACCGGTGGCAGCCAACAAGACGGCGCTGCATCCGGTGATGCAGTTGGAGAACCATTTTTTGAATGATATTTTCATGATAATTACTTACTTTTATGCTTCAGGAAATACTTAGAACACCTTGGAACAAGGCATGGCATTCCCAAAGACCTCAAAGTTATTGAATTTCCAGACCACTTCTTTGTTTCGTGTGACTTCTATGATTTGTGGGTTTTCTGCTCCCGCATGGCAATTACCGATCATGAAGTTACCATTGGGTAACTCTTCGACGGTTGTCACCCATACCAATTGTATTCCCGGAAGCTCGTTTTCTTCAATGGACCAGACAGTTTGACCTTCTTCGTTGACTTCCAGCACATTATGACCGCTACCATTGCCTATTAGCGTGTTCCCGTTACCTAAACGAATCGCACCGTAAACCTCGCCACCAGTATGACACTCCCATACCACTTTCCCTTTCATATCGTATTCGCGAACGGCGTTATCAGCTTCGTGGCAAACAAGGTAGTTTCCATTTTTCAATTTACGTACCATGCGTGTATCCCGGTGTGGTGATCGATTGTCTACGCGTAATGCAATTTCCCGGTGCATCACACCATTTCGATCTACTTCAATGATGCGTCCTGGCCCACTTTCTGCGATCATGGTTAATCCATTTGCCAACCGCTGAAACGCATGCACCTCAACTTTGCGGTCTTGATTGCCATTTGCGATTGCCGCGTCATAACTCCATACAACCTTCTTGGCTGGTGTCATTTCCAGTATTTTGGTCCAACTGGTTTGAAAGAGAATATTTCCGTTTGGCAATCGATGCAGATCATGAATGTCTCGAATAGCGTGTTCCCATTCCACCTTCCCTTTTTCGTCTACAATCGCTATGCGACCCCGCGAATAATCACCTGCTAGAATGCGACGACTGGGAATGGTTTTTTGCGATGGAGCCTGATATCCTGAGGCAGGCAATCCGTTTGATTCCAATTTACCAACCGCCCAGAGCAACCCCCGATTGACCATGTCGAGATAAACCGGTGATTGCATGGTTTCGTTGTGATGTCCAAGGGTAGTCGTGAATACACGAGCATTACCCAAATGGTTCAGCCAGATACACATATGATCCTTTTGAGTATCTTTACCGAACGCTTTGGCCAAGGGGATGGCGTCTGGCCAAGTCTTTTCAATTTTATAAAGTTCTCCATTCGGAGTCTGCCAGACCGGTGGAAAGGTTTTCATGATTGGGTGATTCGGACGAAGATTTTTCACTTCAAGCGGCCGATGTCCCTCATGGCTTGTTGATCTTGCTCCCATCAATGAGCGCCAGGCATCTGTTTCCGCTCCTCGATAACTATGCAGTGAACAGTGGATAAAAACCGCAGGTGTGCCAGAATTTGTATGGGCTTCGACGATGGATTCAAGCCAGCCAACATCTGTCACTCCCCCGAAACATTCATTGTGAACAACCACATCATATCCATCTATCCAATCAGGATTGTCATAAATGGGAATTTTCACATCACGCGATGTACCTCCTTGATTCACAAGCGTCCATTCTACATTGGACCGCATGGAAATCCCCTCCGAAAGAATGAGGTTTTGATTGGGATAATCATGGCAGCAGCCGCCTGAAATCATCAAAGCATGGATCGGTTTGGCGACCATGCTATCCCCTGACAGCGTTTGCCCGAGCAATACACCAAGCATGAGCATCACGCTTAACGCAGAGCGCTCAAAAGCACCTGAGAAACATTTCGATGAGAGAGTATTCATGAGCATTGAATTGAATAAGGAAAAATCTAAGCAATTCGTCGCAATTGGAAACTCTTTTCTATTCAATAACGGTGATATGTCTTCACTAGTGAAGTTATCTCTGAGGTGTCAACTGATCAGGAAAAAACGAAAAGCGCCGGTAAACCGACGCTTTTCTAACCCAAACAACTAATCCAACGCACGTTCGCCATAATAATGCCACCCATATGAAAAAATGGCATATACCGGCGAGTCACTGTGATCTCAGGGAAGACATGAGTGACTACACCTATAGGGACTCAGCATCTCGATGCTTTATTCAAATGAAATTAAAAATTCCTTATCCAGGTATGTTAACCCACTGCATTTAAATCACTTACTTGAGTTCTGAAAACTTTCCATCCATGGATAACGGGAAGCGCGCCATTTCGTTTATTTTTCTCTCTCGCCATGCTTTTTGCTATTAAAGGCCTCCTCAAGTGGCCTTCGATGTTCTGGACCAAAAACTACTGATCCCGCTCAAAACCATGCTTCCCGGATGAATGAAAGATTCTTTGGCGCTTCCATCATCGGGTTTATGACGCACGAGTTTTCCTGACCGCTATTGTGCCCTGGAGGGATAAATCTCTAAATCATTGTGCCTTTATCTTTTAGTCACTCGCTTCCGTATATTTGCAGTGTTCCATCTTGCCTGCGTATCGTGTCGTCTGGATACACTGGTCGCTGTAGTGGTAGGATTGAGTGCGTTGACATTAAACGTGACCACTTATGTCACATTCGTTGATTGCGGGTATAGTGTCATGCTCAAGAACACGACGCTTTGATTTGACATCATTTGATCGCCCTCAAATGGAAAGGTGTGGCTCTCAAGAGCAAGTAGCGATACCTGGCCCAAAATCATGCCATCCCATTATTTCTAGGTTCTGGGTGCGGTCGTGTCATGGATCGTAAAAGTGTTATCCAAAGTAGTGATTTCTGATGAAGATTTAAAAAACAGAGTCGTCATATATACAAATGATTATTGTCTGATAAATAATCTCTGCTTTCGCACTGGATTACATCCTGACGCTTTATCATTGTTTATTCTTTATCGGCCAGTGTTTTGAATCCGTGCGCTCATGATCCAAAAACCTCTCAAATTTGGAAGCTATCCCAGGGTAGTGTGAAGCTAGGTCATAATGCTCACTTGAGTCCCCGATAAGATGGAAAAGTTGAATGGGTTCTTCCCATCCAAGACGCACCGCTTTCCAGTTCCCCCATCGCGATGCTTGTTTGAATCCACGCTCATGGAACTCCCAATAAAGCATACGATCGGACAGATCTTGATATTTGCCAAACAAGGTTGCTTTGATGCTGACCCCGTCCAAGCCTGCAGTGGGCTCAGCACCGACCAAGTCAGCTGCAGTAGGAAGAAAATCTGCAAAATACCAAACTGTATCATTCACAAGGCCGGATGGAATACGGCCGGGCCACTTGACGATCATCGGCACTCGAATTCCACCGTCGTACATGGCTCGCTTAATTCCACGCAAGGGCCCGTTGGAGTCATTGAAGTCGGGATCGTTACCTCCTTCTTTGTGAGGCCCGTTATCGGAGGTGAAAAACACAATCGTATCATTGTCAATTCCAAGAGATTCTAGTTCATTAAAGAGTCGACCTATATCTCGATCCATACGACTGATCATGGCTCCCTGCCCTTTCTGCGGCTCTGGCCAATCTAATTCGGCGTACGCCTCCAGTTCAGGGACTTCCATCCCTTGACTACGGGCCTCATTGTTGGCGTGTGGAATCGTCAGCGCCAAATAAAGAAAAAAAGGCTGTTCAGCATGTTCATGAATATAACCAAGAGCTTCATCCATGATTAAATCGTGGCTGTAATCCAGTTTGTTATCGGAAACACCTCCTCCAACACCATCTTCATCAGGCACTGTATTTCGAAGCACTACTTTGGTTTCATTCCTCCAGAGATGAGTTGGATAATAATTATGTGCATGACGTTGATTTAAATAGCCGTAAAAATAATCAAACCCCTGTTTGCGGGGAATCCCAGTCGTTCCAGGTTCCCCAAGTCCCCATTTGCCAATCAAAGCTGTTTGGTAGTCTTCCTTTTTTAGGACTTCTGCCACTGTTATATCTTCAGGACGCAGGGGAATTCTCGCGTTACCCCGAATCCACGTGTGTCCCGCATGCAAACCGGTCATCAATACTGAGCGAGACGGAGCGCATACAGTTGAACCTGCATAAACTTGAGTGAAACGCATCCCATCAAAAGCCATTTGATCAAGATGAGGTGTAAGAATGCGTTTCTGACCGTAACACCCAAGATCCCCCCACCCTAAATCGTCTGCCATGACATAAATGATGTTAGGCCGGTCGCTCACAGTGGGCGAAGAATTGCAAACAAAAGAAACCAGCAGACTCAGGAAAGGGAGACCAGTTTTTAACAATAGTTCAGAAAAGCGCATATAGACGATATATCCTATCAACGAAAGAGGGACAACTAAACACTCCACTCCTGTTCACACTTCGATTACAGAATAATCAATCAGTAAAGCTAATATGGCCGGGGGGAATTTAACTCGACTTGTTCTGAATTAGGCGTTGTGATTGCCATGTGCCGAGCTTTCGAAACTCACCTCCTCCAAGTCTGGAGTTTGTTGATGAAACCACTGATTCAATCACACTGGTTTTCAAAGGAGAATTGCGAACCGAGTCTGTGAGCAAGGTTTGGGGCAAAGCACGTAAAAAAGCAAGCTCTCGATTAATTTCTACGGTGATAATTGATGTTCACAACATCAATTATTGTGACGGTACGGGAATCGCCATGCTAGCGGACCTGCTTCTTGAGGCTCAACGCAGAACAAATGTTGATATCACTCTTGAGGGACTGAAAGAAGATTTCCAACAACTGCTTGATCAATTCGACTTAAAACACTTCAAGCCCGAGCCCGACTCAAACGCCAAACCGATACCAGTCACTGAAGAAGTAGGACTTACAACAAGTCAATTCCTTCAGGACCTGAAGGAAGTGATTAGTTTTGTGGGTGAGGCCTTTTACTCTCTTTGGATTGCCCTCAAGCATCCATCCACAATACGCTGGAAAGACATGTTGTTGACGGTTGAACGTGCTGGCGTCAATGCATTGCCCATTGTGTGTCTTATTTGTTTTTTGATGGGACTCATCATGGCGTTTCAATCGGCTATTCCACTCAAACAATTCGCAGCTGAGTTATTTATAGCAGATCTTGTGAGTGTTGCCATGCTGCGCGAACTTGGACCTTTGATGACAGCCATTCTTCTCGCGGGAAGATCTGGTTCTGCATTTGCTGCTGAAATCGGAACCATGAAAGTCAATGAAGAAGTCAATGCACTTCAGACCATGGGAATAGATCCTGTTCGTTTTTTGACTATCCCTAGAATCATTGCCTCGGTGATTGTCACTCCATTACTAACCCTGTTTGCCAATTTCATGGGACTCGTGGGAGGATGGGTCGTTTACATAAGTCTTGGGTTCCCTACTATCGTCTACATCAACCAAATAAAATCCGCAGTGACACTCACTGATCTTTGGGGAGGCCTATTCAAAGCGGGCGTGTTCGGATTATTGGTCGCAGGCATTGGCTGTTTTCGAGGAATGCAAACAAGCATGGGTGCGAGTGCAGTGGGCCAAAGTACGACTCGAGCTGTCGTAAGCGGAATCGTTTTGATCGTTATGGCAGATGGTTTGTTTTCTGTGATTTATTATATTCTGGGTTTATGACCACTAAAAATGACATCGTGATCCAGGCAAATGCACTCAAGTGTGCATATGGGACATCTGTCATTCTGGATAACATTAATTTCGAAGTAAGGCGTGGTGAAGTATTCATCATACTTGGTGGATCCGGTTGCGGAAAAAGCACACTTTTAAAACATCTCATCGGCCTCTACCAGCCCGCTGCAGGCTCCATCAAAATCATTGATCAAGATCTCGTTCACGCCAACCAGCAAGAGCATCGTCGTATTCTCAAAAATATCGGTGTCATGTATCAGAGTGGCGCTCTTTTTGGATCCATGAGTTTGCTCGAGAATGTTCGACTCCCTCTGGAAGAGCATACGGCTTTGGATACCCATGCCATGAACCTTATTGCTCACATGAAACTATCGCTGGTCGGTCTCGGTAATTTCACCAAGCATTACCCGTCTGAAGTAAGCGGGGGCATGCAAAAGAGAGCGGCTATAGCACGTGCCATGGCGCTCGATCCTGAAGTATTATTTCTCGATGAACCTTCGGCCGGTCTAGACCCCATTACCTCATCGGAACTCGATGCGCTTATCCGACGATTAGCTGAGAGTCTGGGAATTACCTTTGTTATCGTTTCTCATGAATTGGCAAGCATCTTTGCCATTGCTGATCGTGTGATCATGCTGGATGCTGAAACCAAAGGAATCATCGCTGATGGACCACCCGTTACCCTGCAGCAATCACACTCCAGTGCAACGGTCCGTGAATTCTTTAACCGCGGCAAGCACAACAATATCAAACAGGTGAGGAATTAATTTTCATCATGTTGTCATGAACAATAAATCTAATTATTTCAAACTAGGTCTTTTCGTCATAGGAACAGCCGCTTTGGCAGTAATTGCCATTCTCATCATGGGAGTGGGAACAATGTTTGAAGATCAACCGGTCTTTGAGACTTATCTGAATCAGTCAGTCCATGGAGTTGATCTGGGAACAGCCGTCAAGTTTCGAGGAGTTCCCATTGGAAATATCAAATCCATCGATTTCACTCGAACGCGCTATGAATCGAGTAAGCCCATGGAAAAGCGCAAGCCTTATGTAAGGTTGATCATTTCATTGGAGCAAAATATATTTGGAGGATCCAAAACCCCCGAGAAAACCCTGCTTGAGCGTGAAGTTGAAAGAGGTCTAAGGGTTCGGATGGCGAGCGTCGGTTTAACAGGTACTTCTTATATCGAACTGGATTATCTTGATCCCGGTCTGCATCCACCACTGGAAATGGATTGGACACCCGAAAACGGTTACATCCCTTCCGCAGGGAGTTCTTTTACACGTATCGTGAGCTCAGCGGAAGAGGTTTTCCGAAAACTTGAAAATGTAGATATTCTGGGGCTGGTCGATAATGTGAACGGATTGTTTACGGTAGCAAAGGATAAGCTCGAAACAACTGACCTGGCTTCACTCAGTGGCAACCTGGATCAACTATTGAAGGAACTTCGCGTTACAAATCAGGAGATCCAGACGATGATAAAAGACCTTGATCTTCCACAAATTTCCAAAGAGACGCAAAAAGCTCTTCATTCCATGCAATCTCTTTTCAACGATCCCAAGCTGATGTCTACGATTGATGAATTGCACACTGCTTTGGAAAACCTCAATCAAATGACCGGCGGCAATCAGGGAAGAATCGGGCTGGTCCTTGATAATCTTCGCATACTGACTGACAACCTTAAGACCATTACTGACAACGCTAAAAACTACCCTAGTCAATTACTGTTCGGAGCTCCTCCCCCCACCAGGAAGCCGTAGACTCATGCATGTCACTGGAAAAATGAAAATCCCGACCACTCATTCCATCGTATTTACCCTGCTGACTCTTGTTTGTCTGGGGACGACATCTGGTTGTGCCTTGAACAGGCCATATCCAGAAAAAATAAGTTATATGCCGGACCTGACCTTCGAAAAAAGCAAAGATCCCCATCCCCTTCCATACCGAATCAAAGTGCGTAACTCAGGGGTCTCAGCTCCTTTTGAAGGGAAGTCTTTTGTTTACCGTTTACCTGATAATCAATGGGAAAAAGACTTTTATAATGAATGGTTTGCCTACCCTCGAGACATGATTACAGATTCATGCATATCCGCATTGATTCAGTCCGGTAATTTTGTCTCTATCACCAGTGAGGACAGTTTAATGGAGGCGGATTATTATCTGGAAGGAAGACTCCTTGAATCTTATCTGGATCGCAGGAACTCAAACGACTTCAAAAGCGTCTTAAAAATCCGGTGGATGCTCATTCAGTATCAATCTCCCAAGAAAGGCGATTCGTCAGGAGAAAACTGGACTCGAACCTATGAGGAGACAACCTCACTAAAGTCGAATCAAGTTGAGGATTACGTCGCTTCTACAGGCACGGGTTTAAAGAAAATCCTGCACCAATTGGTAACGGATTTAAATCAACGAATATCGAGCAAACTTCAGCAATAAACGCTAGTCGACTTGGTATTTCAAACATGGGCGTCAGCCATTATGGGTGCCTCTCGCCATTTGCCATGCTCCTGAATTAATTCAACCAACTGCTCCACTGCATCCGCTTCCGGTATATTGAATTTTACGGGCTGTTTCCCTACGTAAAGATTGATTTTGCCAGGTGCACCTCCAACATAACCAAAATCCGCATCGGCCATTTCACCAGGGCCATTGACGATACATCCCATAATAGCAATCTTCACTCCGGTCAGGTGTCCTGTTCTCTCCTTTATGCGTGCAGTCACCGACTGAAGGTTGAACAGAGTCCGTCCACAAGACGGGCAGGCGACATAATCTGTTTTGAATGATCTACAGCCTGCAGCCTGTAAAATGGTATACGCCAACTTTACCGCTTTGCTGGGATCCTGCTCATTTCTGATTAATACAGCATCACCTATCCCGTCTGAGATTAGCGACCCCAGATTGACCGACGATCTCAACAACGCGATATCTGAAGTGAGGAAGTCCTGCGGATTGAGGGTATCTTTCAGGAGAACTGGATAATGACAATTTTTCTTTTTCAAGCAGGCCGCAAGCAGGCGATATGCGCTGATGACAGGCAAGTCCAAATCATCCTTGATTGCCATCAAGCAGGGCTTTTCCGGGAGTTGAAAGTCCACTCTTGGATCAACCTCCCATATACCGCAATGTTCGTAAGAACCTTCCGTCTGAACCATTTCCGGTTTACTTGGCTGTGGAGGGCAAGCTGTAGTCTGTTGAGATGTTCCGAGAACACGTATTGTCTGGTTGCCCCCACAATGAATTCCAGTGGGGAGAGACAATTGTAAAGATTCTCTCCTTGTAAAATCAAACGGGTCAAATGAAAGAGGAGCGTCTTTGAAATCGCATTCAGTTTGGGTCAAACCAGGTATCTGAGCCAGCAATTCGCGACAGACGGGAATTTCATTGGGAGCATCCTCCGTCAGCGAGACGCGAATAGTGTCTCCCAATCCGTCGCATAACAATGCCCCAATCCCAATGGCACTTTTTACGCGGGCGTCTTCACCATCTCCAGCCTCGGTTACTCCAAGGTGAATTGGGTAATTCCAATCTTCACCAAGCTCATTTAATCGGGCAACCAGAAGGCGGTAGCACTCAATCATGACTTTGGGGTTACTGGATTTCATGGAGAATTTAAAATTATGAAAGTCCTTCTTGCGCGAGATACAGGCAAATTCCAATGCGCTCTCGACCATACCAAGAGGGGTGTCACCATAACGATTCATGATACGGTCACTCAATGAACCGTGATTCGTACCTATTCTCAAAGTGCGGTTGAGTAACTTGCACTGTTCAACAAGAGGTGCAAATTTTTCCTCAATACGTGCCAGTTCAGATGCATATTCTCCTGCAGTGTATTCGCGGGTTTTAAACTTCTTGGAATCGGCATAGTTCCCAGGGTTCACGCGCACCACTTCCACCCATTTGACAGCTTCCATAGCCGCTTCGGGTTTGAAATGGATGTCAGCAACCAAAGGTACATGGCACCCCTTTTCCCTCAGTGCGTTTGCAATGTGTTCGAGGTTGGCAGCGTGCCTAACCGTTTGTGCAGTGATACGGACCAGCTGACATCCTACAGCAGCAAGATCAAGGGTTTGTTTGACACAAGCTTCGGTGTCGAGCGTGTCACTGGTGATCATGCTCTGGTAAACAATGGGGTTATCCGCCCCTAGTCTTACCTCCTGATGGGGGTTCGCAATAACGATTTCACGAGTGCGCCTTCTTTGGTAACGGTAAGGAGAATCTTGAAACTGCATACAGCCTACTGATTGTTCCCCGTCTCATTGACTGCGACAGGTTCGAATTTAATCTGGTAAGTCTTTTCTTTAGCTCCGGGCCCAAGGTCCTGCACATCAAAAAAGCTGACGTAAAGCATGTAACCAATGACCAGCAGAGCAAATCCCGTTTGAACGTAATTCAGGATGAAGAATGGGATGGGACGCCTGATGACGCCTTCGATACATGCCATCACGATGTGTCCTCCGTCCAGCACCGGAACGGGCAGCAGATTCATCAAGGCCAGGTTGACATTCAAGATGACACTGAACCACAAAGCCAGACGCCAGCCGTAGTCGCTTTGAAACAGCATGTAATAAATACGCATGATCCCGACGGGTCCACTGAGATGCTGAGCACCGATATCAGAATCCTCTGCAAACAACGCCTCAAAAGTATTCACCATGGCCATGACACTTGCACGTATCTGGTCGTTGGGTGACGGGTGACTGATCTTCATGTTTCCATTTAGGTCCCACTGTATCCCGACCATTCGGCGCTGATCTTCCTCAGGTGGGGCATCGTCAACGTATGATGGAATCACAGGCCTTACAGAGAAGTCCATCATGCTGCCATTCCGCTCAATTGTTACCACCAGATCTTCCCCTGAAAGTTCCTCTATCGCCTGACTCAGAGCCCTTGGATGGTAAATGGGCACATCGTCTACTTTTTTGACAATGTCATTGGGCTGAATACCAGCCAAGGCAGCAGGACTGTTTTCCTCCACGTTGGCTATCAAGGGAGTTTGGAATGGAGCTATCTGTATCTGTCGCAAATTTCCTCTTTTATACCATTCTGCGTCCTGTTTTTCGGGCTTGGCATCTACAATCAATGTCTGCCCCGCCCGCTCAATTTCAATTGGAATGGAATCCCCAGTGCTGCTGACGATCTGCCAGGTAACCGCATCACCAATTCCCGACCAACGTGTTACGAATTCCCCATTGACCTTCTTGATGATATCACCAGAAAAGAGCCCTGCTTTTTGAGCGGGTGAGTCTGGAAATACATATCCGATTTGAGTTGTTGTATCTCTCTCGCTGACAGGTTTACCAATGCCCCAGATCAGCACTGCAAAAACATAAGCCAAGCCGAAGCTGAACAATGGTCCGGCGAAAGCCACGATAATCTTGTCGATGACACTAATCGGAGGCAGTTCTTTTTGTTCAGAATCACCCTTCCCCTCGATAGCCTCCATGGGAGCCATTTGTGGAAGCGCTACAAAGCCGCCAGCCGGAATACTTCCAAGGCTATACTTTACTCCCTTGAATTCTTTTTCCCACAGTGGTTTACCAAACCATATCCCAAATCGTTCAACGACCAATCCTCGCCACTTTGCGGCCAAAAAATGACCAAGTTCGTGAACAATGATCAGTAGATTGAATAAAACGATCACCTCCAACAAGATGAATAAAAAATTCAGCAATTCCATAGTTATCTAAAATCAAATCCGGTGATGTCCGGAGCATTTCCATGTCAGGACGAAAACATAACGGGTTGAGCGGGATAATCAAATGTTGATTTCCATATGTTAACTGTTGATCTCAGCCGCCACTTCACTCGCAAAATAGGTTAGGATCAAATCTGCCCCTGCCCGCCGAATGGCCAGGAGTGACTCATCACGCGTACGCTTTAAATCAAGCCATCCTTTTTCTGCAGCGGCATGGATCTGTGCATATTCACCCGATACTTGATATGCCGCCACCGGCAGATCCGTCGATTGACGTAGTTTGGATATAATGTCCAGATAAGCTCCAGCTGGTTTCACCATCAAGATATCAGCTCCTTCTTCCTCATCAAGAAGGGCTTCTCGCAGCGCTTCGCGTGGATTTGCCGGGTTTAACTGATAGGACCCTTTATCAAGGTAAGACTTTCCAGCCGAGGCTTGACTCCCCACTGCATCTCGAAAAGGTCCATAATAAGCTGAGTTGAACTTGGCGCTGTAGGCCATAATAGAAACGTTTGCATGCCCTGCATTATCCAAGACATCTCGAATAGCACCTATCCTGCCGTCCATCATATCAGATGGGGCTACCCAATCAGCGCCTGATTCCGCAAGAATACGTGCCATCTGAGTAAGCACATTAAGGGTGGAATCATTATCTACATCCGTCTGCCCTGCATTGAGAACCCCATCGTGACCATGACTTGTGTAAGGATCCAGAGCAACATCGGCAATCACCGTCATTTCAGGTACACTCTGCTTGATGGCATGGATCGCCCTGGGGGCTAAACCACTGGGGTCCAGCGCACCACTACCAAACGGATCTTTTATTTCTTTTGGATTGCATGGGAAAAGCGCAATGGCGTGAATGCCTATATCCAGTAATCTGCGACATTCTTCGGTCAAATCTGGAACCGACAATCGATGAACTCCGGGCATCGAATCAACAGGTTCGGGATTGAGTATACCTTCTTTAACGAACAAAGGAGCAATCAGGTGATCCGTTCTCAGATGCGTTTCCTGAAGCATGTCACGAATGCGGGTATTTTTCCGCAACCGACGCATGCGAACAGGCAAATCGTAAACAAAAAGATCCTCTTTATCTGACATGTCAATGATACGGCTGAGTTAAGGCGAGATGAGTCATTCAGTCCCAATCAAATCAGGCCGTAGGCATTGATAACCGACCGCAATTGCTGGAGATTTGAATCAGTCATTGAAACCAGAGGGAGTCTAATTTCCGCTTCAATATGTCCCATCATGTGAAGGGCTTCCTTGACTGGAACCGGATTGGTCTCAGTAAAGAGAGCCTTGAAAAGTTGATAATGCTGTTGATGAATAGTAAGCGCGTCGGCAATTTGTCCATTTGCAAAATAATTTACCATTGCTGAAATCCTCTCGGGTATGAGGTTGGAAGCTACGCTTATCACACCCTGAGCACCCACTGACATGAATGGCAATGTCAGGGCATCATCCCCACTCAGGATGATGAATTCATTTCCCAGCTCCTGCCTTAGTTGACTGACTCGATCAGCATCACCACCTGCCTCTTTAATTCCCACGATGTTAGGACAATAACCCGCAAGTTTCTTCACTGTACAAACATCGATGGCAACCCCGCACCGGCCGGGAATGCTGTAAAGAATAATAGGTAACTCCGTCGATTCAGCAATGGCCTTGAAATGTTGAAAAAGACCTTCCTGCGATGGCTTATTGTAATACGGAGCGACCTGCAAGGAACCATCAACGCCTCGCTTTTCTGCTTCCTTAGTGAGGTAAATGGCCTCTTCGGTTGCGTTCCCGCCAGTACCGGCTAGCACTTTGACTTTCCCTGCAGCTGCAGCAACCGTCAATTCAATGACTCGCAGATGCTCATCACAATTGAGAGTCGGTGATTCGCCCGTTGTCCCAACCGGAACAACCCCATCCACTCCCCCTTCAATCTGCTGGTGAAGAAGCTTATTGAGTGCGTCTTCATCCAGTTTCCCCGATTTGAAAGGCGTTACAATCGCAGTAAAAGTGCCTGTTAACATGTTGTTCGTTCTTAATCCAAATTTATTTCACCCGTAAACACAAAATCCGCTGGTCCACTTAGCCGGACCTTGGAAAATCCCCCATCCTCATGATCGAAAGATACCTTAAGACAATCACCGCTTTTGACCTGTACTTCAACGGGTGTGTCAAAACCGTGTTTTCTGGCGGCCACCAGTGAGGCAGCGGTGACACCTGTGCCGCAAGCCAGAGTTTCTCCCTCCACGCCCCGTTCGTAAGTCCGAACCAGAACGCGACCCGGACCAAGTATTTGCACGAAATTTACATTGGTTCCGTTAGGCGCAAAGTGTTCATGATATCTGACTGCCGCACCGAACTCATTCACCTTGCATTGCCCTGCATCTTCAACAAATACCACGGCATGAGGAACTCCAGTGTTCACCGAATGTACTTGTAATTCGCTCCCCTTGATTTGAATACCTAGATCCAGCTCCATGG
>JBDQII010000029.1:0-19847 GCA_040264395.1 Verrucomicrobiota bacterium | reverse complement strand
GTTCGTCGCTGATTTGTCCCTCAGGTATTTTGCCCGGCCAGCTCGCTACCATGGGGACTCGAATCCCTCCTTCATACACGCTGCCCTTGAGACCTTTGAATTCACCTGCTGATTCAAAGAAATCTGAATCACTGCCGCCCAGTCGATCATAGGTAGGTCCGTTGTCTGATGTGAAAACAACCAGGGTATCTTTCTCCAATCCCATCGAGCGGACCTTGTTCATGACCAGCCCAACTCCATAATCAAGATACGATACCATGGCTGCATACCCTGCTCTTGGCGAGGGGTGTCTAAGATAGCCGCGGTGCTTGTATTCCTCCTCTACGATATCATCCGTATACCAGTCAACCGCCCATTGAGGCACCTGGATCGAGAGGTGGGGGATCGTAAATGGCATGAATAAAAAGAAAGGATCTTCCTGGTGAGCATCCATGAAGGCGACGGCTTCTTCAATGAAGCGATCCTGAGAAAATGTTTCTCCATACAATGTTCGATCATTGCCTCTTAGAATCTCTTTCTTTCCATTGCGCCAAAGAAATTTTGGGTAATGATTGTGGGCGTGGACCTGGCAGTTGAATCCGTAAAAAAGATCGAACCCCTGCTTGTTTGGATCGCCCGTCGTTCCAAAGTGCCCCAATCCCCATTTACCCATGGCACCCGTGGCATACCCTTGTGATTTCAACGCCTCTGCCAAGGTTATTTCATCTTGTGGAATTGGAAACTGCCCGGGGAATTCCCACTCGTATTCTTTTTTGATGTGATCCAGACCTTTAGGGTTTCGGTTGTCACGTATGTAGGCATGGCCGCTGTGTTTTCCTGTCAATAGCATCCCACGTGAAGGAGCGCAGACGGGAGAACCTGAATAGAACTGAGTCATCCGCAAACCACGGTCCGCAAGAGTATCAATGTTAGGCGTTTTGATGTATTTTTGGCCGTAACAACCCAGCTCCTGATAACCCAGATCATCTGCAAGGAAGACAATGACGTTGGGTTTGCGTTTTCCGGACTGTCCAAAAGCTGAGCTTAGAAAAAGTCCGGACAGCAGAACAAGTGCATAAACTTGCCAATGTGCGGTTCGGATGATGTGCATGCATCGAAGTTAGAAGTTGAGTTGGAACAGGACAATCCTAAACCTCGGATGGATTGCTTCCATTCAGTCCTTCTATCCCGGTCCAATCTGGATGATGTTTTTCTTCTGATGTTGGCTCGAACGAAAAAAAGCTCATCTGTCACGCTCAGATAAGAGTGTCTTGAGGCATATTAGCATGTTTTGTATCTGGTTGAATCACGTAAAGTTGATGATCCATCGAGCTGAACCATTCGGATCTGCCGATCAAGACATTGCAAAATGTTTTAACCGGTTTCCAATTTGATTGGCCAGTGCCTTCATCATTTCAGCATCTCTGGCCGCCAGATTTCGATCACACTGAAAGGCCCAGAGAGTGAGCCAGTGTCCAAAGTGTTCAGTCTTGAGGTGGAGTGGCACGTGTTTGGCGATCAATCCACCTCCATACGGCGAGGGGCCACCTGTGAGACCTGACCAAAAGCCTGCGATCTTTTCGATGTGCATTGGCCAATCCTGAATCTGAGCCTCAAAAATAGGGCCGATGACCGCATGCTGTCGAACATCAGCATAAAAATGGGTCAGCAGGTGTTCCAACCCTTTTTGGCCGCCGATGCGATCATAAAGCGTTTCTTCGATTCCGGTATCTTCCATTTCAATAGATTGTCTGTGCAAGTGAATTGATTTACAAGTGATCCATATGTTTTTTCCAAAGGAACCGCTTGAAGATTGCAGCTTGATTTTGGAGGCTCTGACATTAGTTTCAAGCCTCCAACGACCTTGCAAAGCCTTGTGATTTCCAGCAAGTGATGCGTTGTTTAGACATATAAACAGACCTGAAATAAATTCGCCATGAGCCAACAGTACAATTTTTCAGCGCACATCAGAAATAACCGGTTATTTTTTTTCACTGGATGCTTTCTCCTCATACTCCTGTTGTCTGGATGCAAAAAGGAAACCCCGAAAAACCCTCAGCCTCCACGCGATAATCAGCAACAAGCTGTGAATCGTAAGTTAGTTACGCCTTCAGTTGAGGTGCCAGAAATGAGTTCCGATGAACTCCCTCCCGCCTTGTTGATAACTGAATTCCTTGCAGCCAACGATAGTGGTTTAAAGGATGGAGATGACGATCGTACGGATTGGATTGAAATTCATAACCCCGGTCAAACTCCGTTGAACCTATCGCAATTCGCATTGACACAAGACCGTCAATTGGAAGAGCTCTGGGAATTTCCATCTTTTCTGATGGGATCCGGAGACTATTTAATTGTTCATGCTTCAGGTAAAAATCGCCGATTGCCCAATGAAGAGTGGCATGCAGATTTCAAATTAAATGCGGACGGTGAGTTTTTGGCGATTGTGATGAAGGAGCCGAGGTCCATTGTTCACTCTTACGGTACACGTTACCCTCAACAGCAGGATGACATTTCCTATGGTATTTCCTCTGATTGGGTGCCCGGGGAATTTCTATTGGATTTTGAAAGTCATTTCCTTGCCCCTTCACCGGGGAAAACCAATGGCGAGGTGCTTTTTGGTTTTGTTGAGGATGTCAGTTTCAGTTTGGAACGAGGTTTCAAGGAAGAGCCGTTTGAGCTTATCTTGAGCAATTCGACTCAAGGGGCAATCATTCGCTATACGACCGATGGTACCGCTCCTACTGCCGAGCATGGGGAAATATTCGAATCCTCAATGAATGTGGATGCGACGACAGTGATTCGTGCCGCTGCTTTCAAGGATGGCCATGCTCCCTCAAGTGTCATGACGCATACTTATCTCTTCCTTGATGACGTGGTGCGTCAATCCCCGGATGGGGTGCCTCCCGTTGGGTTTCCTTTTGATTGGAATAATAATTTGGTTGATTATGGGATGGATCCCCGAGTGGTTGATCAGCCGGTTTACAGCAAGGAGATCCTGACAGGGTTTCGTGATTTACCCGTCGTTTCCATCGTAATGGATATTCATGATATGTTTGGTGAGGAAAAGGGGATCTACAGTCATGCTCGGGAGGATGGTCGCAAGTGGGAACGTCCGTGTTCGGTGGAATACTTTCACTCAGGCCCGCAGCCAGGTTTCGAAATAGATTGTGGGATCCGTATTCGTGGAGGATTCAGTCGCATGGATAATAATCCCAAACATTCTTTTCGTCTTTTTTTCAGAGATATTTATGGTCCATCAAAATTAGAATTTCCACTCTTCGAGGGTTCTTCGGTAACCACTTTCGATAATTTAGACATACGCACATCACAAAACTACAGCTGGAGTTTCGGCAGGGATGGCGAAAATGGATTGTTCGTCAGAGATCTGATCAATCGTGATATTCAGCGTTCCATGGGTCACTTATCTCCAAATGGAGATTTTTGCCATTTGTTTATCAATGGAGTTTATTGGGGGCTTTATAACACTTGCGAGCGTCCGGAGGCTTCTTTTGCCTCTGATTACCTGAAAGGTGGTAAAGAGGATTTCGACGTTATTAAAATACAGAACGGAGGTGGTGAACGAACCTTTGCAACGGACGGCAACACGGATGCATGGAGGCGTCTGTGGGAGGCGGCAAAAAAGGGGGTGAAGTCCAATGAAGATTATTTTCAACTTCAGGGTAAGCATAGAGACGGGAGTGAGGATCTCGATTCTGAGGTGTTTCTTGATGTTGAAAACCTGATTGATTACATGCTGATCATCATTTGGTCGGGTAACAAGGACGCTCCTGTCAGTGCCTTCTCGGGCGACTGGGCTTCAAATAATTGGTATGGCATGCGTAATCGCAACCATCGTGAGGGCTTTCAATTCATTATTTGGGATTCTGAACATACCATGCTTAAAGAAGATCTGGAAATTAACCGAATTGGCCCATTTCCAGCAGGTAATGAATTTTCATCCAGTAACCCACAATACATTTGGCAACGGTGTTTAGAGAATGAGGAGTTTCGGATGAAGGTGGCAGATCGTATTCATCGGCACTTTTTCAACCATGGATTGTTAGAGCCTGATCAGCTGAAAGCCTTGTTTGATCACCGCGTGGATCAGATCGAAAATGCCGTTGTCTGTGAGTCTGCGCGCTGGGGAGATTCTCAAGCTCCAAACATTGCGGGTAAAAGTACTCCTGGCCGTTTTCCTTTGACCCGTGATGACCATTGGTTGAAAGTAGTAAGCTACACGCGCGACCAATATCTTTCCCAGCGATCGGACATTGTCATGGCACAATTGTTTGCCAAAGGTCTTTATCCTGACGTGACTGCTCCTGTTCCTTCTCTGACAGGTGAAGGAGGTGCAACGCAATTGGCTCTCAGCGCAGGAAAAGGCATCATAATCTTTACGACTGATGGATCGGATCCACGCATGATCGGCGGTAAGCGGAATGTTTCAGCGACTACCTATCAGAAACCCATTCCAAACTCAGGGGAGTTTCAAACGCTCAAAACACGGACCTTTTATGAAGGTGAGTGGAGTGCTTTGCTGGAGATTGAATTTTGAATTAACATTAGGTGTGCCCTTCAGCATGAGCGGGCTCTTTGTATTGAATCACCAACTGGTAACCGGTTTGTGAGAGTGATGTCTGATTTGTGGATTGTCATTATTCACAGGCAGGAGTTAAACTAACCACCATGGAACAGGATCAGTTGAGAGAATTATTTCGCATGCAGAAGGCGTTGAATGAGCGTATTGGTGTGCAGACGGAGTCAATGTCCGAGGAGCAAAAGACCGAGTGGGTGCTTAATTACTGCCGGGCAATGAATCAGGAATTAGCTGAACTCACTGATAGTGTGCCCTGGAAATGGTGGGCAAAATATCAGGAATTCGATGAACAGAATGCCCGTGTGGAGGTGGTAGATTTATTTCACTTTTTAATCAGCATGGCTCAGGTTCTTGGGATGAGTGCGGACGACGTTTTTCAAGCATATCTCAAAAAAAATGAGGTTAACTTCAAGAGGCAGGAATCAGGCTATACGGAAAAGGATCAATCAGATTCGAAGCACATATAACGCTCTGACATGCACCCACAGTTAAAAATGAAAATCATACCAACTTTGCTCGCAAGTCTCTTGGTAGTCTCCTGCTCCATTCAGGCGGCTCACTGGTCAGCTTTAAGAGGAAGTGACGGCACAGCAGTCAGTCCTGAAAGTGAATTTCCTCTCTCATGGTCGGCAAAGGAAAACATTGCATGGAAAACAACGCTGTCCGGCAAAGGGACTTCTTCTCCTGTCGTGCATGGCAATCTCATTTTTGTGACAACACAACTTGAGAATGAAGACCTGATGACACTTTCTTTTGACCTGAAAACCGGTCGTCCAATATGGGAAAAGAAAATGGGTAACGGACGACTTCCCACCCATGATTTTCACAATATGGCAACACCTACCCCTGTTACGGACGGGAAGCATGTTTGGGTGTTTTTTGGGACCGGTGATCTGGTATGTCTTACCATATCAGGCGAAGAAGTTTGGCGGCGTAATTTGCGCACTGAGTACGCGGACTACAACACCAATCACGGAATGGGAAATTCGCCCCTTCTGCATGACGGTTCGCTCTACATTGCCTGCATGCATCAAGGTCCTTCCTATCTTTTAGCCCTGAACGCGGCCAATGGCAAAACTCTTTGGAAGAAGGATCGCAACCTCGGGGCACGTGAAGAAGGCAATGATTCCTATTCCACTCCCATTGTTGTTGAAGTAAACGGGCATGACCAAATCGTTCTGTCTGGCGCCGAGCATTTAAACGCCTATGATCCGATTACTGGCAAAGAGATCTGGCGAGTAGGGGATCTGCAGGTACCTCATCCGTATGGACGCACCATTGCGGGACCTACTGCGGGTGAAGGAAAGGTGATTACTGTTGCTTCTGGATTCAGAAATCAGGGTTTTCTCGTTGGTGTTACGCCTGCTCATGAAGGGGATTCGGCTGTTGTCGAGCATGATTGGAAGCAAAAACGATATTCCCCTGATTGTCCAACTCCAGTCATTTATGGGGGCAAGGTCTTTACCATTCGTGATGACGGGATGGCATCCTGCATTGACATCAAAACAGGGAATGCCCATTGGCAAGAACGATTATTTGCTGAAAATGTCAAAGTCAGCCCCGTGGCTGCAAATGGTTATATTTATTTCACGACGGGGAGAGCCAACACCAAGGTGTTAAAAGCATCAGAAACATTTGAAATTGTGGCAACAAATGAACTCAACGAAGAAACGCTGTCCACACCCGCACTCAGTTCTGGGAACATCATCATACGCACCTTCGAATCACTGTATTGCATTCGATAATCGTGGCACTCAAATGATTCGTCATGCTGCACACTCTTGTCAGAGGTAGTGTGAATTAGCCAATGATCAGCGTCTGAAATGGCTTTCAAATTGAGAAGGCAAGAACGCCGTCGTCTACTTATGCTCAGCCATCCGCCCCCCCTGTGTGGTATTGGTTACAGGGAATATGAGAACGCAGCAAATTTTTCTCCCCAATGGCTTTTTCTTTTGAATCTGCAATACCATCACGGGGTGATTGGGAAGCCAGTGAGAAGTGTCTTTACAGAAGTGAAATCGTGGGTTGGGGGGAGGTGCAACCAAAACCTCCCTCCCAACCTGGACCTGTCCAATCGAACAGAAACCCCCCATGGATTTAAACCAAATATTCAAATTTTTCCCCTTATATACAATTGTGCGTAATTAAGGAGATTGCCTGACGAAAGAATTCTTTTCTTGGATATGACTCTATGGGTTTTCGCCTTCAGCACCTATTACAAACCGAGCTTGGGTTTGTAATAGGTACTGAGAGAGCATCGCTTTTCAGGGAGGATGCTTGACAGGTGATTCCTGATCGCTACTGTTTTAGAAGTTCTTTGAATTTTGATTGGATTCATGAAAGTGAATCCGTCCGAAGACAAATCAATGACAGGGAACCCCGTGAAATTCGGGGACGGTTGCGCCACTGTGAGAGGTGACAAGTTTCCATCAGCCACTGACCTCAAGGTCGGGAAGGCGGAAGCAAGGTTAATAACCTCGAGTCAGGATACCGGTTGATTTGTTCTCGTCTGAGTCCAAACAGGACTTACTTCTCCGTCAAAGAGAAGGATGAGGCCAGCCGAAAACGCGAGTGCGTTTTCGGGATGCATTGTTGTTGTTTTTACAGCCTTCATTCTCCATGCGGTGGGAATGAAGGCTTTTTCATTCCTATCCTTCTGGTCTGCAATATTGAAAATCAACTTGCACTAGCAAGTGAAAAATGACCAGCCAGCATGCATTGTATCAAAATAAACATCAAAATAATCGTCGTCACTTTTTTATTGGGTTCCATCCCTGTATCGAAGGCAACCTCATTTGTCTCTTCAGTTGTCGAATATCATCCGGGCTCGGGCTTTGCCGTCGAGTTTGGTTCCGGCCTGGGTTTCACCAACACATTGTCCGTCATAGGGGAGCCATCAAGGGAAACTCCCGGTGAATGGGGGGGCGAGGTCAATCCTTTCTCACCTCCTTATCTGGCGGATCAATTGTTATCCATAGGGGAAGGCGGATACGTCACCCTGACATTCAATCAGCCCGTCTTCAATTCACCCAACAATCCATATGGCTTGGACTTTATTTTATTTGGAAATGCCGGCTTCAACATCACAAACGGAGATTACTCGGGCGGTGGCGTGACCGATGGTTCTGTTTTTGGCAGCGATGTATCGACTGCATCGGTCTGGGTCAGCGAGGACAACCAAAATTATTTTTTACTCGATCAAAAAAAGTCACCCAAGGTGGACGGCTATTTTCCCATCGATGGACAGGGTGAATTCAGTCTGCCGGTAAATCCTGCAACACTTCCATCGGATTTTGCCGAAGCCGACATGGAACAAATACGCCATCTCTATCAGGGCGCAGGCGGAGGTAATGGCTACGATTTGGATTGGGCTGAAGGTACACCCAGATTGCTTTCGATTCGTTACATCAAGGTCATGGTGGAATCCGGTAAAATTGAATTGGATGGAGCATCGATAGTAGCTCCTGTTTCCAATGCGAACTGGGCTTCATTGGAGGAAGATTTTTCCAATGACCCCTTGCGCGCCAATCATTGGGAACTTTTCGGAGACACACGCCTTTTCGAATGGGATCATGCCGACGAGCGTCTGGCTGTGAATTGGGATTCCCGGCTTTCGAACAGTTATTTCTACATTCCATTTGGTAGTAAAGTATCTCGACACGAAAATTTTTCCCTGAAATTTGAAATTCAGCTGAACCAACTTGAACTTGGAATTGATCCAGCAAAACCCTTCACCTTTCCTTTGGCCGTTGGACTTGTGAATCTGGCTTCAGTAACCCGGCCTTCTTTCTATCGAGGTTCCGGTATCCATGAAGAATTCGGACCCCGCGGTCTGGTGGAGTGGAGTTACCACGCTGATTCAGGTTTTGGGGCGACGATTTCTTCAGGTCTCATCTCTCTCGACAATCAATGGTCCCTTTCCAACACATTCCCTCTGGAAATGCAGATGGGTGCCACTTACCAGGTTGAAATGACGATGAACGCCGAGGCCGAAACCTTGACGACAACCATGTTCGAAAATGGGGAGCCATTCGGCCCTATCAAGGATGCGAGCCTATCCGAAGTTTTCGGTGGTCCAGAAGGTGGCTTTACTGAAATCGACGTAGATGCTTTCGCCATTGCCAGCTACAGCGACGATGGTCAAAATTCGCCCGAATTTGCTGGATCAATCCTTGCCAATGGCTGGTTGGACAACATTGCTGTTCAGCGTGATTCACCGATCAGCATCGAGAGCCTGCTCCCTCAAGACAACGGTATCGGGGTGCAAGTCCAAGGCAAGTCAGGTTGGGAATATTGGCTGGAAATGACCACGGACTTTTTGCGTTGGGAAACTCGGGGGCATGCCAAATCGGACGGCAACCAACTTATCATTCTACAGGATCAAGGCATGGTCCACTCGAAAGGCTTCTATCGAGTCGTAGGAAACCGCTCATGAAACGGACTGCTTCCGGATTTACTCTTGTCGAGCTACTGGTGGTGTTTGCCATCACCAGTATCCTCGCTTCCATGATTGCCGCAGGTATCTCTGTCGCCAAAGGTCACTCCAAGTCAATGGTTTGTGTTTCAAACTTGAAACAGCTGGGGTTGGCTTCACAAATGTATTGGGACGACAATTCCCAGCAAACCTTCCCTTTTTCAAGTTCACGAGACGAGAATGGTCAATCCTACTGGTTTGGCTGGCTGGGAGCAGGATTAGAGGGTAAGCGGGAATTGGATCGGACCAGTGGAGCCATCTGGCATTATCTTGGAGGTAGTGGTGTTCAAATATGCCCATCATTCAGATATCAAGACCCTTCCTATAAGCCCAAAGCCATGTCTGCTTCGTATGGGTATGGATACAACCTTCATCTTACAGGTTTCAATTCAGGAATCTCTGGCTTGCAAAAAAGTGGGCTTCTCATGTCGCAAGTAGCTTCGGCCTCGTCCACTGCACTCTTTGCTGATTCAGCTCAAATCAATGATTTTCAGCGGCCAGCTTCTCCTGATCAGCCAATGATCGAGGAGTTTTATTTTGTGAGTCGAGGGTCAGCCATGTATGCCAATGGTCATTTTCGTCACCATCGCCGGGCTCAAACGGTCTTTTGCGACGGGCACGTATCTCCTGAAACTCCAGAAAATGGGACCACTGACTTTCGATTGCCTGACGCTGGGGTGGCGCGTTTGCGAGCCGATGTGTTGATTCCGTGAATACAATTGTTCACGTTGCTTAGATATCCATTTAATTCTGGATGTCAGCCCTATGAAATGGAATCGTCGGCAACATTCAGCTCAGAAGAGACTTCTGTTGCCTTTGATCGGCTTTTCAGTCGCCACTGACGGACGCCAACTCCAGCTACGGTCAGGACAACGACTAAGGCCAGACCAGGCATGATCAAAGACAGAATTGATGTCCCTACCGCGCCGCCAAGCTCTGCCGTTGCTACCAGAGGATTTCCTAACCCAGCTGTCAGCATTGTACTGCCTCCTCTGATGACCGCCATCGCCACATGAACTGCACCTGCGATACCCCCGCCAGCAATCAAGGCCAGCGACCAACTCATCATGGGGCTCAGTTCCGTAAATATGGATGCACTCACGATAGTGCCTGCTACCACTGCCGCTGGAGCTGCCACGGTATCGAGGAAATGGTCAAGGACAGGAAGGTAATAGGCTCCTATTTCCAGTGCCACTGCTACGCCCAGAGCAGTGACTGCTGGCAAAGTGCTCATCCAAGCGAAACTGTCGGAAAGTTCAAGATGTCCCGAAAGGGCTGCCAAGCTGATGATAAAAGGTGGAACAAAAATGCGAAAACCACAAGAAGCACTCAGGCCAAGCCCGATAAGAATGCTCAGCAAGGCCGAAGAAGGCGTTTGTATCAATTCCATAATTTTATACTTTTGATCGCTGGATTTGCAGCTCTGAATTTAAAACACACCCAAACCTATCAAGGTTTCAAAGAAATGCATTTATAATCTGCCGTTTGGATTGGAATGGGAGGTGAACTAACTCGATTCGCAGTAATCCTCTTGACCTTGATACCGCATTCGCACTATGTTCCGAAGTTTCAGGCACATCCATGTTGTCTCAGTTTAAGAGCTTATTCTCCAATGATATTGGAATTGATCTAGGGACGGCGAACTCGTTGGTTTACGTTCGTGATCAAGGTATTGTACTTAGAGAGCCTTCTGTAGTGGCGATTCAGGCGGGGACAACAAACGTGCTTGCGGTGGGGCTGGAAGCCAAAGAAATGCTGGGAAGAACTCCCAGCAACATCGTGGCCATTCGACCGATGAAGGATGGTGTCATCGCTGATTTTGAGATTACGGAGTCGATGCTTCGCTCATTTATTCAAAAAGTCCATTACCGCAAACTCATCGCACCACGCGTCGTCGTGGCCGTTCCTTCCGGAATTACGGAAGTTGAAAAGCGGGCCGTGAAAGATTCAGCCACACATGCTGGAGCCCGCGAAGTCTACCTGATCGAACAACCCATGGCTTCTGCCATAGGAGTTGGATTACCTGTACATGAACCCGCTGGAAATATGATCGTCGATATTGGCGGGGGCACATGTGAAATAGCCATCATATCGTTGGCTGGAATCGTCTTCGCCCGCAGCCTGAGGGTAGGGGGAGACGAATTTGACGAAACAATCGTGGCACATATGAAACGTGCCTATAACCTAATGATCGGCGAACGCACTGCGGAGGAGATTAAAATCCGCATAGGTTCGGCTTTTCCCTTGGAGCAAGAGCTGACTATGGAAGTCAAAGGAAGGGACCTGAGCTCTGGACTCCCCAAAACATTATCGATTTGTTCAGAAGAGATACGAGATGCTCTGAAAGAACCATTGAATAGTATTTTAGAATCGATTCGTATCACATTGGAACGTTGCCCACCTGAACTCTCCTCCGATCTCGTGGATCGCGGCATTGTTGTAGCAGGTGGTGGCGCATTACTGAGAGGCATTGATCGCCTCATTGCCGAAGAAACCGGATTACCTGTTCATATTGCTGATGATCCTTTGACCGCCGTTGCAGAAGGCACCGGTCGTGTTTTGCAAGAGCTTCAGTTCCTTAAACGAGTCGCTTCCTCAAGCCGAACCTGATTTTTGCGCGTTCGCTCCGAAACTACGGAGCGGGATGCTAAAGCAGCCTAATATAGTGTCATTTTGCTCGGTGATGACAGCAGGTATCGTCCTGCTGAGTCTACCGACTCGCATGAACAACCAGCTTAAATGGATGGTTGCTGGCATTTTTCTGCCCTTTCTTGGGCTCGCTGAGGCTGTCGATGAAAAGGCTGAATCGCTTCAATCCATTGTTGTTTCCAAGCAGGAACTGTTACGTGAAAACCAGCAGCTGCGTCGAGAGGTTCAAAACTACAAAATTGCTCTTCTAAAGAATCAGACCATTGCCTCTGAGAACGCCTTGTTGCGTCAACAACTTGGGTGGCGTGAAAGCCTTCCCTGGCGGCTCATGCCAGCAAGAGTGCTTGTCAAAGACCCAACAAACTGGTGGCGAAGCCTATACATTGATTTAGGCTCTGACGATGGTATCGTTGAAAATTCCCCTGTTTTATCGCCCTCAGGACTGGTGGGGAAGATTGAACAGGTTGAAAGCCACCGTTCCCTCGTGCGTCTTGTAGGCGACCAGCATTGTAAAGTCGCTGCCATGCTGGCTATTTCACCTAAACAAGGCAAAGATGAATCCGCTCATGGCACAATCACGCCCGGAGCAGACACATCGCTGAACCCTAGATTAGTGGACTTTCATCACCTGCCAGTTGGAACAGAGCCAGAACCCGGAGCCAAGGTAATCACAAGTGGATTGGGGGGTGGCTACCCGAGAGGTATTCCCGTTGGGCATATCATTGATAGCCGATCCTCCACATCTGGCTTGTTCGCTGAGGCGCGTGTGCGATTGGCGGTTGATTTAAATCGTTTGGAAATGGTTTGGGTAAAACTCCCTGATCAGGATGTTTCTGCAACTGAGGAGGGAATGTAACAGATATGCACCTGACTCCTGTTTTATACGCGCCATGATGTCACGTCCAACATTCACATGCCTGATATTGATGGCTATGGTCGTGACCTATGTGCAATCACATTGGTCCATGATGGAGGGAATGTGGCGTGCGCAAATTGATCTGCTGCCGGTCTTTGCTGCATTTGCTGCCTTGCATGGGGGTCTGGGTCCCATCATTGGCTTGGCGCTGATTGCCGGCTCCTGGTTGGACGTGTTGTCTGCTAACCCTCTTGGAACATCTCTGGTTTCGTTGTTTTTGACCGCATTGGTTTTACATCGGCTCCATGAAGTTCTGCTCAAAGGCCAATTGGCTGCTCAGTTTTTTGTCTGTCTGGCCGCCGGCGCATTTGGGCCTACTATATCCTGCCTTTTTCTTTGGGGAATGAGCATGCAGCCTTTGGCTGGCTGGGGAACTTTATGGCAAATAGTTGTCAATGCCATGATCTGTGGTGTAGCAGGGCCTTTTATATTTCTTATCCTGAATCAAATGGATCGCTTGGTTTCCTATGAGCCGGTGGCTCAGCCATGGAACCGATCCGTGGTCGAAGTTAAACGCAGCAAGCGATATTGAAACGCTGAGTATGAATCCCGTTAAAAACATGCGACGCGAAGATATGGGGCTTCAATGGTTGGCCATTGGTCTGTTTTGCTGTTTCGTCATATTGGCGGGGGGGCTTTGGTATGTTCAGATTGTTTCTTTCAAGAAATACGAAAAATATCGAGAAGTACAATCTTACCGGACGGTTCGCATTCCTGCTCCCCGGGGATTGATCTACGACCGGGATGCGCAGTTGCTTGCAGATAATGAACCGAACCTCAACATCGTGGTGTATCTGGATCAATTAAGAGAAGATTTTACTCGTACTTATCACGATTTGAAGGGCGACAAGGACTTACCTTATCTCGAAGGGCTTGAATTAGAGAAAGATGCCCGTTATCTCACCGTGAGTAATATGGTCTATGAGGCCAGTGTGATTATCGGTAAGCCCAGTGCTCTGGTTCGCTCTGAATTTGAATCTCATTATTATCGGCATCGTTATATGGCCATGCCCGTATTGACAGGGTTAAGTCGTGAGCAAATGGCCCGATTCATGGAGCTAGGGTCTCGATTAAAGGGTTTCGATTTGGAGGTTCGATCCAAGCGCCGTTATCCCAATGGCTCTCTAGCTGCCCATCTTTTGGGCTACATGAGACCACGACAGCGCACTTCGAATGAAGAGACAGCGACACTACAGATGTCTTTTGACTATGAATTGCCCGATTTCATGGGCAAATACGGACTTGAAGGTCAATATGAAGACGAGCTAAGTGGTGAACCCGGTGCAAAATCCATCCTCGTTAACAATATGATTTACCGCCAAGAAGAGGAAGAATGGCTTCCCTTGCTTCCCGGTAAGCACCTCTATCTCACTTTAGATACCGATATTCAGAAAGCTGCCGAAGATGCCCTGCGGTATTTGAATCCAAACCAGCAAAGGCGAGGCGCTATTGTGGTGATGGATTGCAATAATGGCGATGTTCTTGCCTTGGCTTCAGCACCTACCTTTGATCCCAATATCTTTACTGGTTTTCTGCCCGCATCGGTTTTCAACCCAATGATCGACCCAAAAGGTTCGCTGCCTCTTTTCAATCGCGCAACCTATGGACGTTATCATCCCGGGTCAATCTTCAAGATCATGATTGGTTTGGCGGGATTGGAATCAGGGATTATTGACCCGGAAGCTGAGTTTTTTGGACAAGGTTATTTTCCGATGAGCGGGCGTAGGATCGACGATACCGCTGGCGCGGGTTATTTCAATTTTGAACGTGCGTTCTACAAATCTAGCAATGCCTATTTCATTCATTATGGTTTGAAATTAGGCCCTGAAAAGATCGTTGACTACGGAAATCAGATTTTTCTGGGTAAGGAAACTGGACTACTGCCAGCGCAGGAAACAGGCGGCTACTTTCCGAGTAAACAAACGGTGCGCAGGGGATGGCACCCCGGGGATACGGCCAATCTCAGTATTGGGCAGGGTAAAATTGATGTGACTCCCCTTCAAATGGCAGTAATGACCTCAGCTGTCGCCAATGGTGGAACGGTGTTCTGGCCGCGTATCGTGGCTGGTTGGGAATCAATGATGCCAAACGGCGCCTCAGTTTTTGAACCAGAGCCAGAGGGACGTATTCGCGGCAGGCTGAGGGCTTCACCACAAAATATTGAGATTCTCCAAGAGGCGATGCTGGCTGACGTGGAAAACAGGAACGGTTCAGGGTCCATCTGCCGCATCCCTGGCTACCTCATTGGCGGAAAGACGGGCACGGCAGAAACCAGTTTCAAAAACAGTAATGGCAGGCGAATCAAGCATACCTGGTTCGTAGCCTATGCGCCTCATGAAAATCCGAGGTATGCCGTTGTGGTGCTTGATAGTGAGGGATTGTCCGGGCGCAGCAGTTGCGCTCCTCTGGCCAAAATCGTTTTCGCGGCACTGAAGGATTTGCCGAACCCTTCACACATTGAACCAAGAAAAAAGGTATTTACTCTGGGGGATAATGCACGCTCGCTCTAAACATTGGACGCACCGGATTGACTGGATTTTGCTACTTGCCTTGATCGGGTTAGCATCGATTGGCGTTGCATTCATCTACAGTGCGGCCTCCGTGCATGGCATTACCGATCCTGAGCATTGGTTTCAGCATCGATTTGTCAGGCAAATATTTGCCTGTGTCCTGGGGTTTGGATTTGCGGTTGGCGTATGTTTTGTGGATTATCATTTGATAGCAAGGTGGTCGATGCTCTTCTACTGGGGAGCGATTATTGCCCTGCTTGTGGTCTTGTTTTTTGATCCTATTCATGGGGCACGCCGTTGGCTATCATTGGGGCCAATTCGATTGCAGCCCTCTGAATTTTCCAAGATTGCAACTATCTGTGCGCTGGGGCACTTTCTCAGTCGGCCTTTAGATGAGCTGCGATTACCAAGTTTATTCTGTCAGACTCTTGGGCTTATAGGCCTGCCTTTCTGCCTCATCTTGATCGAGCCGGATCTTGGATCATCTTTGGTGCTGATTCCGGTGGGTTTGGTGATGATGTTCATTGCAGGCATTCCAAAAATTTATCTAGCCCGACTAGTCAGCGGTTCATTACTTGTTCTGTCGTTGGTGGTTGTAGATACCCTGTTTTTTCCCAAGTTATTGCCAGTGGTACAGCTTGAGGAATATCAGAAGAATCGTTTGCGTGTTTATTTTGGGATGTCGTTTGCTCCTCCCAATGCCACTCAGGCTGAAAAACGTAAAGCGGATCGAGAGGAACGTGAATTTTCATATAATGTCAACCAGGCGTTGATATCTGTAGGGTCCGGTGGGATGACCGGAAAAGGATGGTGTCAGGGAACGCAAAATGCCTTGGGATACCTCCCAAAACCAGTAGCTCACAATGATTTTATTTTTTCGGTGATTGCCGAGGAATGGGGTTTTTTGGGCAGCATGACCGTTCTACTACTCAACGGTGTGGTGATTATTCAAGGATTGAGAATCGCCTCTCAAGCCAGAGATAGGATGGGCAAGGTAATAGCCACCGGTGTGGTCATGCTTTGGTTCAGCCATGTGTTTATTAACATTGGTATGAACATTCGATTGATGCCCGTCACTGGGCTCCCTTTGCCATTATTGAGCTATGGAGGTTCATCCGCGCTCAGTTTCATGATGGCCATGGGGCTTTTACAAAACGTTAAAATATACAAGAGAAACTATTAAGAATATTTGATTATGAATCAACGTAAAGGGAACCGTCGTCGGAGTGGCGGTATGCGATTTAAGCCGACTGCTGGCATGGGAGCCAATAATAAGAAATCACAGCGAGCTGCGGCAGCAGCACGTGCTGAAGTGCTAGTTAATCCTACTGCTGACGAAGAGCCAGTCTACGAGAATCAGAAGCATGCACGTGAAATTCAGCGTGCTGAGAATAAAGCAGCAGGATTACCGGCAGATTTAACTGATGAAGCCTTGAAAGCAAAAATTGAGGCTGAAAAAGCCAAGCAAGCTGAGAAAGCCGAGCAAGCTGAAAAAGGCGAGAAATCAGGAGAATCCAAAGAGAAGGGGAAATCCAGGGCATCGGGACGACGTGAAGGCAACCGGCGAGGGCCGCGTGATCGACGAGGGAACAAAAATAATAAAGATAAGCCTTATGAACCGGTTGAAATTCCAGAGCAACCAGCCAAGGGAATTGTTGGCACCATCAAGGCTGCAGCGGATAAAGTCATTTCAAGAGTGAAGCGTGCTTTCATTCCTCTCAACCGTCAGCACAAAGAGCTGATCATCAATGTCGAACCTCTCGAATCCAGAGTGGCAGTAATTGAGGATGGTGTGCTTGAGGAGTTTACGATCGAACGAAACAACGATCATCGATTGGTTGGCAGTATCTACAAGGGAGTTGTCAAAAACCTCGAGGATGGATTGAAGGCTGCGTTTGTGGATATTGGTTTTGAAAAGAATGCCTTTCTTCATTATTGGGACATTGTGCCCAACAATTTCGATAGCAACATCGAAATTGTGGAAAGGAAAAAAGGCAAGGGCAGGAAGCAGCGCCCCAAAGTTACCCAGAAGGATATCCCAAAAGTTTATCCTATTGGGACCGAGATCATCGTGCAGGTGACCAAGGGTCCGATTGGTACTAAAGGACCTCGCATCACGACCAACTTGGCTATTCCGGGTCGTTTCCTCGTCCTTTTGCCTAACTCAGACCAATGTGGAATATCCCGCAAGATTGACAATACGCAGGAGAGACAACGCCTCAAACAAATTGTTCGAAATCTAACCATTCCCGAAGGGATGGGGGTTATTATCCGCACCGCCGGCCAGGCTCAGAAGGCTCGCTACTTTGTGCGAGACCTGGCATTTCTGGTCGAAGAGTGGAAACGTATTCAAAATCTGATCAACAATAAAAAACCACCTTATTGCGTATTTCAGGAGCCTGATTTAATCGAGCGCACGGTTCGTGATTTCCTTACTGAAGACGTTGAGCGTATTGTGGTGGACTCCAAAAAGGAGAATAAACATATCCAGGACACGATTAGCCGTATTTCCAAAAGATCAACCAACAAGGTTAAACTCTATCAGGATACACAGCCCATATTCGATCGGTTCGGTATAACCCGGCAATTGCAAAGCACTACCACCAGGCAAGTTCATCTCAAGAGTGGTGGATATATTGTGATTGATGAAACCGAGGCATTAGTTGCCGTTGATGTGAACACAGGACGCCACAAGAGTAGTCAAAAAGAAAAAGATTCGACGATTCTTAAGGTTAACTTGGAGGCTGCGGCTGAAATCACACGCCAGATGCGGTTGAGAAACATTGGTGGGTTGATCATTCTTGATTTCATCGATATGAAATCAAGGCGCGATCAACAAAGCGTTTATCAAAAGGTCAAAGAAGGTCTTCGACGTGACAAGGCGAAAACGCATGTTCTGCCGATTTCTCAGCTAGGCCTACTAGAAATGACCCGTCAAAGACAGACCGAAAGTGTGCGCGCATCAGTCAACGACGATTGCCCATACTGCAGCGGCAAGGGGAAGGTGAAAAGTGTGGTCACGATGAGTGTTGAAATTCAGCGTAAATTAGGGGAAATCCTCAAAAAACGGCAACGCGATGAGTCTGATTACCAGCTAATGATCGTGGTGAACCCCAAAGTGTTCCATCGCTTGCGTACGAAGGATGAACAATTGGTGATCCAGATGGAAAAACAGTATTTCGGCAAATTGTCCTTCCGACCTGATCCATCCTACCATTACGAAGAGTTTCGGATTGTGGACCTGGGAACCCAAAAAGAGTTGGCCAGGTCAGAGTCTTGATTTTGAGTGAATTTGAAACGAGCGCACTTGATATTAAAAACCTGTGCGCTCGTTTTTACATGCCCAGCGCTGGACGAAGCCTATCAGAATGGTGGAATGCGGCATGGGGTTGTCTCAGTTTTTGAGTGGGATTGAGGTTGATTAGATACCATTCTTTTTTTACCTTGTCCCCATCCAAGGCATTGAACTTGCTAAATAAATTGAAGATGCAAAAAATTTACTCAATCCTGGCGCTCTGTCTGGCCGTATGCTGGACAACGCCTTGCGGCGCAGCGGAAACCCAAACTTTCGTGATGGAAAACGGCAACATTATCGAGGGTAATGTTTCTGCCATGGACGAAGAAAGCATGGTTATCCGAAGGAAAATAGGCACTTTTACCGATCGAATAGATTTGGTCTTTCTCTCCCAGGAAACGCTATTGCGGCTGAAAGCGAATCCTAAATATGCTGAATTTGTGGATCCCTTTATCGAATTGCCAGAGGATGAAATCACCCCGCCGGTGATCAATGTTCGCCAGCCCGATCGCATGGATCAACCCGACGGGAAAACAACCTTGCTTTCTACACTTTCGACTCCACTTGGATTCCTTTTGATATTTGCATTTTATGCAGGAAATCTTCTGGCGGCATACGAAATTGCTGTTTTCAGGGGACGCCCCGTCGCACTTGTTTGTGGATTATCTGCGATCTTGCCAGTGATCGGTCCTATCCTGTTCATTTCCCTGCCAGGGATTGAGAGTGCTTCTCAGTATGATTCTGAGCCTCTCGTAGATGATGCCGGAGCGCCAGAAGCACCTCCTGCACCCGCAGCGCCTGCGGCACCTGCCGCGCCTTCAGGAAAGTCTGGTTTGGGGCTATCCAAAGGGGGAGCAGCAGCCGGTGGTGGAGGTTTGGCTGGTGCTGTATTCTCGAAAGATGACACAAATTTCAATCGCAATTTTATCGAAACCAAATTCACGGAGTTCTTTCGGGTAGTGCCATCAGCATCCATCAAGAACTTAGTTCTTTCTTTCAAAACAGTGAAGCGCGAGTACGTTGCCACCCGCATCAGCCGTATTTCGGGCAGCGATCTGCATCTCCAACTCCAGCAAGGAGCAAAGGAAGTTTCTCTAAGTTTCGGAGAGATCATCAAAATTGAGGTTCGCAACAAATAGCGCACTCAGATTTCTTTAAACTCAAAACGGCCCGGACCAACTTGATGAGTTGTCCGGGTTTGTTTTTATGATGAGTTCTGTCAACTCAAGCATTGAACATTCATTTAAATCCCCGTTTAGATACCGTTGCCGTTATGATCCGAGCTGTTTTCTTTGGGACCGCTGAAATTGCCTGCCCTGTTCTTCAAACCCTGCACGATATGAGGGAAGTTCAGCTTCAGGGAATCGTCACGCAGCCAGACCGCCCGCAAGGGCGTAAACTCAAACTGCGAGCCACCCCTGTCAAGG
>JBDQII010000028.1:0-19880 GCA_040264395.1 Verrucomicrobiota bacterium | reverse complement strand
TCATTAACTGATTCATGTCGGGAGTGCAATTGAGGACCTGTTGCTGGTTTTCCAGGATTACCAGATAATCCATCGATCGATAAGTTTCCTTCACATCTACGCGTAAACCACTCAGCAATCGAGGTGGTGCTTGGCAAGGTTCAAAAGTTTGCGCAGGGAAATCCATCTCTAACAGGCCATCAGCGTGTTTGTAAACAGGCAAACGACCGCTTTTGGAGTTGAAAAAAACTGTTCTACCATTCACAAGCTTACGTTCAAAAAGGAAATGCGCAGATGCCAGTGTCGCGTGCCCGCAAAGATCAACCTCACCGTCGGGTGTAAACCATTGTATGTCATATTGATCCAACCCTGATTTCAGGATGAATGCTGTTTCCGAAAGATTGTTTTCAGATGCGATGGATTGCATGACAGAGTCCTCAAGCCGGTTTGATAGAGGGCAAACGGCTGCGGGATTACCCTCGAAAACTTTCTCTGCAAAAGCGTCTATTTGTATCAAGTCAAGTTTCATTGCCTGGGTTATTCATGCTCATCGCGGATTGATGCATTGACGTGCCCATTGGAGCGCTTGTGAGCGATCTTCTAATTCTCCTTCGATTTGCATTTCATAGGCTTGATGGAGCAGGGCGCCTATTTCCTTGCCGGAAGGAAGCCCCATCTCAATCAGGTCATTCCCCCGGAGAAATGGAATGGGGGCTTTTGTCAGAACTTCCAGTTCTGTCGCCTGAATGCGGAGTTGTTCGATGAATTTCGGGATGCCGGGTTCAAGGGGGGGGCGACCCATTGCGTCGGCGGCCATGATAAGACACAGAGATGGTATGGATTCGGGTTCCAATCGCTTCGAGAGGCGCCGGACTGCTCGATTGGTGATCGTTTGCAGATGGATCATATGTTCCGATACGAGCGGGTATACCCTTGCTCTCAGTAAATTGGGAGCTTTAAGCCTTTTCAGGAACCGATCGGCTAGTTTTGCTCCAATTTTGTCATGGCCGGGCGATACGATCCTTTCTATTCCTTTCCTCATTGCTCTTTCGGTTGTGTCGGGCTTGCCGATATCATGCAAAAGAACAGCAAACATCCATACTGCTCGGTCCTCTGAGGAAGTTGCTGACATCCAGTCGAACTCTCCGGCAAGCGAATCGCAGCAATGATTTGTGTGATTCCATACATTTCCCTCTGGATGCCACTCAGGGTCCTGAGGTGTATGGCGCAAGGCTGCGAGTTCTGGAAAGTTTTCCAACCATCCGGAGTCGGCGAGGAACTGCAGGCCCTTTGAAGGGAATCGACTTTGACTCGCCCATTTGTACCACTCACTCCACAAGCGCTCTGGGGGTAGTTGTTTGAATTGGTTGCGTATGGATCTGCAGAGTTCCAATGTGCCTGGATCGCCGTACATCCCAAACCTACCTGCAAATTGTACCCCCCGCATGACGCGCAATGGATCCTCTGAAAATGCATCCGATGTATGCTTCAATCTTCTATTTTCCAAATCACTTCGGCCTCCGAATGCATCTATAATCGCATGTTTTCTGGGATCGTACATGATGGAATTAATCGTATAATCACGACGAGAAGCAGCAATTATGGGATCAAGGTGGGGGTCTGTTTCGATATCAAATCCCTGGTGACCATCACCATTTTTAGTTTCCTTGCGGGGAATGGCAATGTCGTATGTTTCGCCTTTGCAAGGAGTCCATTTAATCACTCCAAAGGAACGCCCGACCGTATCCGTACGCCCGTGCTCTGAAAGGATTCGAATCAACTTGTCCATGGAAATATTAAATACCTCGATATCGAAATCTTTGATGGCAATGCCAAGAAGCCAATCGCGTACACAACCGCCGACCAGGTAGGGGGTGGCATTTTCAGGAAGTAAATCCAGCAGTTTCACTACCGCGTTTGGAATGGGCATTACTTGATCCATGTAAGGTAAATCATATCACACAATCTCATGATATGGCGATCTCTCAAATGTAACCAGGCTGTCATCGGACCATAGTCCATGAGAAACAATTCAGCTTGATTATACTTTAGGGATTGCTACCTCGCTGCGGGTTTGATTGGTTAATTTGTGCATGAGTGAAATGCCCGATCACAAATCATCAAGAAAAGCGCAAATTACTTCTGTTCCCGGTGATGCATTGGAGCAACCAAAGCGTATGCCTGCAGGCGCGGTTTCACGGGCGGCCATGCTGGCCTCACTGCAGCACAGCAACTACAGGATATTTTTCTTTGGGCAAATTATCTCACTGACAGGTACCTGGATGCAGATGGTTGCCGAAGCGTGGCTGATTTACGAAATCACTCGTTCGCCGCTTGCTTTGGGTGTCATGCGGTTTCTGCACACCATTCCAGTCACTTTGTTTACGTTCTACGGAGGTGTTCTTGCAGATCGGTTTGAAAAACGCAGCATTCTTGTGGTGACTCAATGCTTCGCCTTGGTGCTATCAGTGATTCTTTACCTTCTGGCATCGCAAGAAGACATTCGTGTCTGGCAGGTGGGCATGATCGCTTTTGGACTTGGGGTAACGAATGCCTTTGACATTCCTGCGCGTCAAAGCTTTGTCGTCGATATGGTTGGAAAGAAGGATCTGACCAACGCGATTGCATTGAATTCCTCCGTTTTCAATTCAGCGCGCATCATCGGGCCAGCGATTGCTGGTATCATATTGAGCCGAATCAGCGTGGCAGCTTGTTTTTTAATCAACGCTTTTTCATATGCTGCCGTCATCGTGGGGTATTTGATCATGAGACTGCCGCTGAAAGCCAATCAGGGGGATAAACGCAATGTAAGGACGGTCACAGGCGAGGCTTTACGGTGGATCTGGAAGCATAGTGAAGTAAGGGTTGTCTTCATACTTGTATCCATGATGAGCCTGTTTGGTATGGCTTACATCGCTCTGATGCCTGTTTTTGCCAAGGACATTCTTAATATTGGACCTGAAGGCTTTGGATGGTTGTTAACAGCCAACGGCATTGGGGCGCTTGTCGGGTCATTCACCCTTGCTGCTACTGGAAATCAAGTTAATCGCAGCCGTTTATCCCTGATTGGATTGGGAGTCTTTCTAGTTTGTATGATTCTTTTTGCCTGGAGTCGAAATGCGCTGTTATCAAGCGCCATACTTGTCTTTGCCGGTTGGGGGATGATTATCTTTTTTGCAACTTCAAACACGCTCGTACAGAGCCATGTCTCGGATTCATTGCGTGGCCGGGTTATGGGGATTTACTCCTTCTGTTTCATAGGATTGAGTCCCTTTGGCAATTTCATATCGGGTGCACTAGCCAAATGGTTGCATGCACCCACTGCAATCACCATGGGGTGTCTCATAGGAATGTGCTTCTTTACTTGGGCTGTGTCGCAAAACCGGTTTCGGATATAAACTTTCTTTATGCTCTTTTACGACCTGCTCGCCAGAGCAGGGTTTATTTCCACTGTCTGGCCCAGTCCTGATGTAATTTTGAAAGTTTCCTTACGATATCAGGGTGATCAGATGCTACGTTCTTCATTTCACCAACGTCTTTTTGCAGATTTACCAAATACCACTTGTCTCCATCTTGGATGGGGGCTTTGTTGCTTGTATCATTTGGATTGCCCAGAAGCTTCCAGTTTCCTTCTCTGACTGCCCACTGAGGCTTGTTCCGGCTGCCGGTTTGCCAATGAAAGGTTGCATGTGATCCCGGAGCATCGCTGGATTGCAGGATAGGTGTCAAACTTGCTCCATCTATGGAGGTGGCTGGAAGTGGTATGTCACAAAGATCAGCAATCGTAGGAAACCAGTCGATGGAGGTTGCGAGTTGATTGCGGGTAAGATCCTCCTTCACGTGACCGGGCCAACTGATGATTGCTGGTACGCGGATCCCTCCCTCGAATAAACTGAACTTTGCTCCTCTGTAAGGCCCAGCATCACCACCACCTCCAAAAGTACGGACTTCGGTCGAGTGACCGTGATCTGATTGGAATATGATGATGGTGTCTCTGGTTAATCCATGTCGATCTACAGACTTGATCACTTCGCCAATTTTTTCGTCCATCGTCGAAACAAATGCAGCATACATTTTGCGAGGTTCGGGCAGATGGTCGTAAAATGTCCTCCACCCATCCGTCCCTTGCAATGGATAATGAGGCACGTTAATCGCCCAATAAATGAAAAATGGTTTTTCCTTGTTTTGAGAGATGAACTCATCCGTTTCTCGCACCATTAAGTCTGGGAAAAATTGTCCATCTTCCCAGATCTCTTTCCCGTTTCTCCACAAGTCGTGGCGATTGGGGCCATTCCAATAAAAAAAATGCGACCAGTTGTCGATACAGCCGCCCATATGCCCGAAGGAAGTGTCAAAGCCTTGTCCGTTCGGCATGGTGTCTGGGGTGTAACCAAGATGCCACTTCCCAATATGTGCGGTTGCATACCCTGCAGATTTCATCATTTCCGCAATCGTAGTCTGGCTCGATGGCATTCCAACGTGTCCCTGCGCTGAACTGACGTTTCCTGGCACACCGGCATGCTGGGGAAACCGACCTGTCAGAACGGCGGCCCTTGAGGGTGAACAAACTGGAGCTGCTGAATAGAATTGCGAGAACTTGATACCTTTTTTGGCAAGCTGATCCAAGTGAGGTGTATACAAATCCTTAGCTCCGTAACAATTCAAATCGATGCTCCCTTGGTCATCTGTATATATGAGAATGACATTCGGTTTTCTGGGCTCTAAACTGACTAAGGAAAATGGAGATGCAAGGAGACCCAAGCAAATTGCCGATTGCATGAATGGGAAAATGCAATTCTTTTTGAAACGATAATAAAACTGGGATGAGAGCTTTTTCATGACTGGTCGCGTTGAGTATGGGCATTGCGCGGCCCATGTGACAAGTCTATGGTTTTCCCTTAAAATATCCAATAGTCAACCTGATGGACAGATGCTCTAATCAGGGTTTCCCCTTATTTCTCGATAGCATTTGTCGATGCCATGGACGGCACTGAATACTAGATCCCGATGGCATGCGTCAGGCGTGACAGGATGGGGCCGGGGAAAAGGCCGAAGACAATCACCCCTATCACGGTGAAGCTGACGAGCGTAAATTGATAAGTATTGATTTGGATGGAATGATCCCCTTCTGTTTGTTCAGTGCAGAAGGCTGTTTTGAGGATTTTAAGGTAATAATAAAGAGAAACTGCACTGGCTCCCAGCGCCAGGACAACCAGTAGAATCAAGCCCATTGGTTGACTTGACCCTTTAAGTGCAGCGATGAATAAGTTGAACTTAGCCAGGAATCCCACCATGGGAGGAATGCCAGCCATGGATAAAATCAGGATCATCAAGCAGGCCGCCATCCAACCTGACTTGAACCTTAAACCTTCCAGTGACTTAAAATCTCCCGATCCACCATTCTGGTCAAGGATCTGCAAAAGGCCGAATATCCCGACGATTGAGATACCGTAAGTAAGCATGTAAAAAGATACGGAACTGGGTCCCAAAGGTTCAGGGGAGGTGATTCCCAGTAATGCATAGCCTGAGTGTGCCACTGCAGAATATGCCAGCAACCTTCTCAAGTTCATTTGCTTCAATGCGGATAAATTTCCTATCAACATTGAAAGGCATGCGAGTAATCCAAGCACAGGTAGCCAGCCGGTAGTCCAATTTGTCCAATGGATGGAGCCAGCATGTCCAGCGAACCCTCCCCAAAGAAAACGTCCAAGAACGAAAAACCCCGCTACCTTCGATGCGGAGGCGATTAAACTGGAAACAGGGGTAGGTGCCGTTTGGTATACATCCGGAGCCCACATATGAAAAGGAGCAGCTGCAATCTTAAAACCAAATCCGGCCAAAGCCATGACAAGTCCCAGAGCAAGCAACGTGTCGGCAGGTTTCGATGCGATGGCCAATTGGATATCCGTCAGGTGCATGTGTCCTGAGACGCCATAAATTAAGCTGAATCCATAAAGAAGGAGGGCAGCTGAAACACTACCGATCAAGAAATACTTATAGGCTGTCTGTGAACTGATGGATTTGTTTTTTTCAAAACCAGTCAAGACGTAGAGAGAAAGTGCAGTTAATTCGAGCGCAATAAAAATCAGGATCAAATGATCCGCTCCAACCAGTAGCAACATACCCACCACAGCAAACAACAGCAGAGCATGAAACTCGCCTTGATGGTTCAATCTTTTCTCCGTTCCCAAATGGAGCCATAAAGACAGAGCAGATAGTAACAGAATTCCCAGTTTCACCCATCGAGTACCTTCGCTCACGAAGAAAACGTTTCCCTTGACGATACCCAGGGGTTGATTGAAAAGAAGAACTCCGCCGGCGAGCATGGTTCCGGCTAAAGAAATCCACGTCAATGTTCGTGTGGAACGGGACTCCGGTGATGAACTCGACCGAATGAATGACGCCGCCAATACGACCAAAGCCGTCATGAGGAGTATCCACTCTGGACCTGTCAGTCTGAGAATGTCTCCATAGGTCGTCGTATGAATCAATGATTCCATGATTTAATTACAGCGTGTTTCCCTGATCCAGCAGGGGTTTTAGAAGCGGTGATTGCAGGCTTGGTGTAATAATATCCAACAACAATCGTGGATAAATGCCAACTACGAGACTGGTAATGATTAACAAGCTTGCTCCAGCTTTTTCCTGGATTGTTAATCCCGGGAGGTTTGTTTGTAATCGTGTGTTGGAGTCTAAATCAGAGCTCCAGAAAACACGGATCAACGCTCGCATTGAGTAGGCAACTCCAATAACAACGCCAGTTCCTGCCATCAACGCAAGGTAAGAATAAGAGGCCCATGCGCCAGTGATGACGTGAAGCTCTGCTACAAACCCGCTGAAACCAGGCAAACCCACTGATGCAAGCGAGGCGATGAGAAAGACGGTGGCGGTAAACGGAAACTGTCTGCCGAGTTGCATCGTTTCGAGCTTGTTGATATCCCTTGTGTGAGTTCGGGAATAGATCATGCGTCCGACGACTGCGAATAGCAATCCTGCCAGTATACCATGGGAAAACATCTGTAAAACTGCGCCATTGAGCCCCGTTTCGGTTGTCGCCAACAATCCCAGTAGCACAAACCCCATGTGACTGACACTGGAATATCCAATGATAAACTTAAAGTCATTCTGCACCAGCGCTACAAGAGCACCCGCTACAATACCAATGGCAGCCAATAAAGCCAATTCCTCGCGCCACATGGCAGCGCCCATTGGGAAAAGTGTCATGGGAACTCGCAAAGCTCCGTATGCACCAAGTTTCATGACGACCCCAGCAAGCAACATGGAAGCACCGGTTGGCGCGGCAACATGGCCTGTGGGAGCCCATGTATGAAATGGCCAAAGCCCAGCTAGGATGACAAATCCAATAAAAGTAACCGGGAAAGCCCACTCCTGAAACTCGGGAGTATAGGGGTGAAGTATCAATTGATTTAAGTCAAAAGAAACGCCCCCTGAAACAATAAATGCCCCCATAATACCTATCAGAGCCATGGAACTTCCTATAAAGCTGTACAGCACCAGTTTCATCGCTCCGTAGGATTTTTTGGTGGATCCCCATATTGCGATCAGAAAGTATTTCGGAATGATAGCTATCTCGTAGAATACAAATAGTAGAAAAAGATCGAAGCTGATAAAGACTCCGTAGACCCCACCAATCAGTGTAAGAAAAAACCCAAAGAACTCGTTTGCTCTATCTTCTATGTTCCACGAAAAAAGCACAGCGGCGACTGAAGCAATTCCAGTCAGAACTACCATGACAATGCTGATTCCATCAGCAGCCAGATAATAGGATATTCCTAATGAGGGGATCCAACTCCATTTGGTGACATCCACCACCGGATGACCATCGACAGGGCTGTAGGACACAGCGCAGAAAAGCGCAACGAGGGTAGAAATAACTGTGCCAAAAAGCGCTAGATGTCGGCTGAGGCCAGGACGCTTCGACGGACAAAGGAAACAGCCCA
Source organism: Verrucomicrobiota bacterium (assembly GCA_040264395.1). Lineage (GTDB taxonomy): Bacteria > Verrucomicrobiota > Verrucomicrobiia > Limisphaerales > AAA164-E04 > AAA164-E04. The sequence continues at coordinate 11,940 of JBDQII010000028.1, read as the reverse complement.
GTGCGCTTATAAATGAAATGTAAACGGTCCAGCCCAGCATAGTTAGAATTGCATTGCTCTGATTATATTGTTGATGACTGGATTCAATCCGCTCAGCAGCAAATGAGGGAAAAATCCAAGAGTGACCATGATGACAATAAAAGGAGATAAGAGAATGGTATCCATCAAGGATAAATCCTTGAATTTAGCCGCTGATTCTCCGGCCCGGCCGTGAAAAACGACTTGAAGGAATCTGAGTAGAAAAACGGCAGTGATGAGAAGACCTATTACCGCCATACAAGCAGCCCAGGGAACAAGCGCAAATACTCCTTTGAAAATAAGGAACTCGCCCACGAAACCGTTCAAGCCAGGCAATCCGATGGATGCGAACACTGCCAATCCCATGGTCCCTGCCATCAGCGGTGCAACTTTACGGAGACCTCCATGCTCATCAATCAGCATCTTCCTGCCAATCCTGTTTTCCATGGCGTTGACAAAATAGAAGAGGACTGAAGCAATGATTCCGTGAGCAAACATTTGCAGCATGACACCACCGAGCACCGATGATTTCTGGATTTCAAGGTTCATGTCCCCATTGGTGACCACACCAAGGGAAAGGATTCCCAGCATGCAATATCCCAGATGATTGATAGACGAATAAGCAAACATGCGTTTGATATTGCGCTGTCCCATGGCGGCAAAAGCTGAGTAAATAATACCAAAAACCGTCAACACAAGAAGTGCCGTTAGTAATTTGGGTAAAGCGTAAGGCATCATGGGCAGCCCCATCCTGATCAGGCCATAGAGTCCCATTTTGGACATTAACCCGGTCAAGACCATGGTTACGGGGCTGGGGGAGTGATCATATGTATCTGGTAACCAGCCATGCAAGGGAACCCATGGCACTTTGACGGCTAGACCAACAAAAATAAGCAGGAAAATAAGGGCGCACAACCAACCGATAGGCATGTCAAACCAACCCAAATTCGAACCGATGAGATCTGCCAGGTTACCAGCGCTGGATTGTGCTGCAATCTCATCAAACTCAAAGGAACCAGTGGCGCCGGCAATCGCCAGGAAACCCAGCAGGAGTGCAATACTGCCAGCCATGGAGTATACAAAAAATCTCATTGATGAACGATCCTTGCCAGCGGACCCCCATATTTTGATCAGGAAAAACGCTGGGACTAAGCTGATCTCATAGAAGCAAAACCAAAGGAAAAAGTTAGTGGCAGTGAACACTCCCAGTAAGCTTCCTTGAATGATGAGAAGGCACCCGAAGTAACGTGCTTCATTTTTGTAGGCTTTCAAACACCCCATGGAAGCGCCATAAGCGAAGGGCATGATCAATCCAGTCAGCAATACCATCAATCCGCTGAGCCCGTCCATACTGAGAGAATAGTCCACACCCAGCGTGGGAATCCATGTCACTCGCTCGCCATATGAGCCCAATGCATTTTCCGTTGTAGCTGTTGCCCACAGGATGGTAGAAATCACAGAAACAAGGGAACTGACAATCATTCCGAATTGACGGGCACTCCTGCTTTTTGTTGTGCTGATGAACAGGAACAAAATTCCTGTAATCAGTGGAATCCATATGATGAGACTTAGCCAGGGTAATTGATTCATTGCTTACCTCCCCAAATCCAGAAAATTGTCAGCAAAACGAAGCCCAGGGCGACCACCTGCAAGTAGAATTGAACACTTCCGTTGTGTGCTTTGGAAACACGATTGGAATGATTTTGGATGCCCTTGCAAATTCGGTCAAAACCGGCATTAATGATCCATTCATCCCAGAGACGACCGATCCATGAAGTCATCTTACTAACGAATACAATCCCGTCCATCATGGGTAATATGCAATTTTTCTCAAACCAAGCGCTGGCATTTGCAAGGTCACGTGTCCATTGGATGATGGTTTTCTCGTAAAGTTCATCGAGGAAAAATTTGCCATTCAATACTCTGAACCAGCCGGAAGGAAGCCGCTCTTCCAATGGATCGGGATCTCGTAATGGATCAAAAACCAGACTACTGTAATACCACCAACCACAGGCCATACCCAACAACACGATTATCGAGGATCCAAATGCCAGGATTAGGGCTGAACCATGCAATAGCGCTCCTAGATCCCATCCTACGGCACCCCCTTCAAGAAAAGATTTGAACCAAGGGAAAACTGGAGTGCCCATGAATCCTGCAAATATGGCAAAAAAAGCGAGAAAACCCAGTGGGATAAGCATGGAAGATGTACTTTCATGGGGAACTTTAACCTTGTCCATGTCCGAGTGCTTTTTGCGGGCCAATCGGTTTGTTCCAAAAAAGACCATGCACATCTGCCGTGACATGTAAAAAGCAGTCAGAAAGGCACCGGCAAGTGCAATGAGGAAAGGTATATAGCTCCCATGCCAGTGAAGGCTGGCATGAAGGATTTCATCCTTACTCCAGAACCCAGAGGTCACCAGTGGAAAGCCTGCTAATGCCAGCATGCCGATTCCGTATGTTGCGAAGGTTACTGGCATTGTTTTTCGCAGGCCACCCATGTAACGGGTGTCCTGTTCCCCATCACAGCCATGGATGACGGAACCTGCACCAAGGAAGAGCAAAGCTTTAAAAAACGCATGTGTGATCAGATGGAACATAGCAACTGCGACTCCACCGGTTCCCAGACCAAGCATCATGTAGCCCAGTTGTGAAATGGTCGAAAATGCCAAAATACGTTTGAGATCAGACTGGGCGCAAGCGGCTAAAGCGCCTACCAAAGCTGTGATGGCGCCAACCCACGTGATCAGTGTCAGAGCCTGAGTTCCTGCATCAGGTATAGAGAGCAGGGGGTATACCCTTGCCATCAGGAAAACGCCTGCAGCTACCATCGTGGCTGCATGGATTAATGCACTGACCGGAGTGGGACCCTCCATGGCATCAGGCAACCAGACGTGCAATGGAAACTGTCCTGATTTACCCATTGCACCTACGAAGATCAGGCCGCCAATTGAAGTTGCAGCGGTCAGGCCAGCCAAACCGGCCGCAGTGGTCATCCATCCCAGGGCTGTAGTTTCCAAACAACCTTGGCCAGCATCATAAAAAAGCAGTGTTCCTGCTTCTTGATATAGCCAGAGTATGCCGATAAAGAACCCTAGATCACCAATCCGAGTTGTGATAAATGCTTTTTTGGAAGCAGCAGCTGCGGCTGGTTTCTCATACCAGAACCCTATTAGCAAATAAGAGGCGAGACCAACAACCTCCCAGCACATGAATAAAATCAGAAGATGGTTGGATATCAACAAGCCCAGCATGGCACCCGCAAAAAGGGAGAGGAAGGCGTAGAATCTCACAATACGCGGATCTTGCTTCATGTATCCGATACTGTAGATGAAGACAAGCAAAGAGATAAACGTCACCATAACGAGCATGACTGCGTTCAGTGGGTCTAGAAGCCAACCAATCCTTACGGTGGTTGACCCTACGTCAAACCATGTGAAGTTGTGGGTAAGTCTTTGCAGTGAAACTTCGCCGGAGGAATCATTTGTAATTGAAAAGCAAATGAGTGAAGCAATGAAGCTCAGAGCCATTGATCCGCATGCAAAATAAGCAGCACCTTTGCGCGATTTAGCAGGGAAAAAGCTCAAGATCAATGACGACAAGACAGGCAATCCTGGTATCAGCCAGATGTATGATATCCAATCACTCATCCCTTGAGGTCCCCCATGTTTTCGGGGTTTGTAGACCGGTAGTGGCGATAAATAGATATGGCTAGAGCAAGTCCAACAGCAGCTTCGGCCGCTGCAATTGCTATAGCAAAAACAACCATGGCCAAACCGGAAACTTCCTCAGAACTTGGATGGAACCTCCAAAAGGCGACAAAATTAATATTGGCCGCGTTAAGCATCAATTCCACTCCCGCCAGCATGATGATGATGTTCCGGCGCAGCAGCACTCCCATGAGCCCAGTGCAAAAAAGACCAGCACTCAATAACAAATAAGGTGTGAGTGAATCCATGATCATCTATTGCCCGGTTCCTGATTTCTTGAAAATGATGCATTTCTCCTGATTACTTTTTTTTCAGGCATTGCAATCAATGCTGCTCCAATAAGTGCCACTGTCAAAAGGAGAGCCATGACCTCGAGAGGTAGCACGTATTGTGACAATAAACTATTTCCGAGTGCATTCAGTGAATCAGCTTTTGGTTCAGGGATTTTTGACTGTCTCAGTGAGGAGTTGAATATGGCGAACGACATTATCCCGAAACCTGCGATGCCAATGAGAGTGCCGGTTACCCAGTGAACAGGATCCCAACGCCTCAGAGTTAATTCAGTGCCACCTCGTGTCATCAAAAGAGCAAAGAGCATAAGGATTGAGACGGCACCGATATATACAAGTATCTGCGATAGTCCTATGAATTCTGCTCCTAGTTGAAGGAACACTAGTGCGATGCCGGCAAAGGTGACAGTCAGGCACAAGACACAATGAACCAGGTTTCGCAACGTCATTGCAGCAATGGCGGATGCCATTGTGATCAATGCTGTGATGATAAAAAACAAACTCATTCGCTCACCCCTGCTTCTTCAGCATATCGATAAGTGCGTGGATTGAACCTGGAAGCCTGGCTCAAAATTCGACTCCATCCAAAATAAGCCACGAAGTTCAATAACCCACTCAATAACCATGCGGCAACACCACCATCAAATGCCACCCAGACTCCAGCAGCAATTAAATTGACAACGGACATGGGCAACATGAATTTCCATGCAAATTCCATGAGTTGATCAGCACGGAGACGAGGCATGGTGCCTCGAATCCAAATGAACAGCAATACCAGGCTCGTAAGTTTACCAAATAACCATACAGGGCCGGGAATAAAGCTGAGTATAGGGAGGGGTGCGTGGTAGCCTCCAAGAAATAAAGTGGCGGTCAAGGCACACATGGCAAACATCGCAACACCCTCAGCCATGAAAAACAGTGCATACTTGAAACCCGAGTATTCGGTCATGTGACCAGCGATTAATTCAGATTCTGCTTCCGGTATGTCAAAAGGTGATCGATTGATTTCTGCGAGGGTTGAAATAAGAAATAAGATGCATCCGAGGAAACCCCATGGCGTGAAGATGTGCCAGGTTTGGATTCCCCCTGACTGGGCTTGAGCCACATCCGACAGGGAAAGAGAACCAACCACCATCAAGACGGATAAGGCAGAAAGAATAAGCGGTATCTCGTAACTAATCATTTGAGCGATAGCCCTCAATGCTCCGAGGAGCGCATACTTGTTTCGGCTTCCCCATCCAGCCATAAAAATGGCTAATTCTGAGGCTGCGCCCACCGCGAAAAAGAAGAGGATTCCTGTTTCAATGTCCAGGGCAATGAGACGGTGACCGAAAGGGATGACGGAAAGTCCGAGCATGGCTGAAACTAGCAAGCCCAGCGGGGCCAGAAAATGAATCAAATGATCCGCATTTTTCGGGACTATATCCTCTTTGGTTAACATCTTGATGCCGTCTGCCACAGGTTGTAACAAACCGCCAGGCCCAACTCGGTTTGGGCCGTAGCGATTTTGAATGCGGCCAAGCATTTTTCTCTCGAGTAATGTTGCCAACGCAAACAATCCACCAAAGCTGGTTATGATAGGAAGACAGGATAGAAAAGCTGACCCGACAGGTTGTAGTGCCTCTGGTATTTGAAGGACCAGATAATGTTTGATGGTGATTAAAAGTTCCTCAAACCACATGGCTATTCTTTTTTGGCTTTTTCAGCCTTTGAGAGAGCTGCTTTCGAGGCAGCTTCCTTTTTTGCCTTGGCTAACTTTTCCGCTTTGGCTTTTTCCTTTGCCAAATGATCTTCTCGCTTCTGCACTCGAATTTCATCCGTCTCTTGCGCCTCGGTAGGGTGGATGCTGTGGTAATACTTGTTTGACTTGGCTAGTCGATCTTTTGTCAGTAACAAGGATTCAAATCGGTCTGACCCGGCGTATTCAAAATCGGTATCCATTCGGATGGACTCAAAAGGGCAAACCTCAACACAGATTTGGCAGCCCATGCAAACCGAAACATCAATATCGAATATCTTGGGTTGCATTTGCATTTTTCCGAGAAAATCGGGTTTTTTCTCTTTGTCCTTCTCAATGTAAATGCATTGTGGTGGGCATTCTTTTTCACAGATCTGGCAAGAAACACACCTCAGGCCAGTTTCCCAATCATCTCCGTCATAGATGAGGAAAGGAAAGTTCCTTGCGTTTTCCTTGGCCGGGATCTTTTGCTCAGGATACTCCACCGTCGTTAGTCTATCCGGATCGTGAAAGCTACCTGTCATGTTGCGGGCAGTTTCTACCATGCCCTTGAGGATACCTTTTCCGATCATATTTGCGTTCTTTCTTTTTTCATCGGTCTACCTCTCCCAATACTATGTCAATGCTCCCAAGAATAATGACAGCATCTGCAATGGTTTGGCCCAGACACATATCCTCAAGAATGGTCAGGTTGATCAAACTTGGTGGCCTCACGCGGTATCGATATGGCTTGGGCGATCCATCACTGATCAGATAAAAACCTAGCTCGCCTTTGGGCGCTTCGATTCTTCCATAGGCCTCTCCCGGAGGGGGTCTGAACCCGCGTAATTTCGCCTTGGAATTCACGTAGTCACCATTTGGAATTTCTGCAAGTGCCTGTTGGAGTATTTTAACGGATTCTCGCATTTCAAGCACACGAATCATGTAGCGATCGTACACATCTCCATGGTCTCCCAATGGGACTCGAAATTTAAAACGATCGTAAATGCCATATCCGTCCACTTTACGGAGATCATAATTCACGCCTGTTGCCCTCAGCACGGGCCCGGCGACCCCAGCATCAATGGCAAGCTCGGGTTTTAGAATCCCTACATGTTGAGAGCGAGCCATCAGGACCTCATTTTCAGAGATGAGAGCTTCAAATTCATCGAGGAACTGAGGGAAGGCTTCGACAACGGATTGTGCTTGCTTGATCCAGTCAGTGGAGACATCGCATCGGCAACCTCCAAAGCGCATGTAATTACACATCATACGTGCGCCACTCAACGACTCAAAAAGATCGAGTATTCGCTCACGTTCTCGAAAAGCATACATCAAAGGCGTCCCTAATGCCCCCATGTCCTGCACAAGGAAACCAATCAAACTGACATGATTCTGAAGTCTGGTTAATTCAGCTGTGATGACCCTGATGTATTCAGCCCTTTCTGGAACTTCAATACCTGCCAGTTTTTCGACTGACAACGCATAGGCCCAGTTGTTTGTCATTGAATTGAAATAATCCAGACGATCTGTATAGGGCATCGATCCGAGATAGCTGGTGCCTTCAGCAATTTTCTCGTGGTTGCGATGGAGGTAGCCGAAAACAGGTTTTAGCTTGGTGATGGTTTCACCCTCCATTTCGACGTCCATCCTGAACACACCGTGCGTTGATGGGTGGTGAGGGCCCATGGACACCTCCATGCGCTCAGTACCTTCTGTGATACCCTCCGTTCCTGTAGCGTGCATTTCATATTGAGGCATCGCTTCGCCCGGGAGACTTGTTGAAGGGGTCATTCTGCACCTCCCTGCTGTGTCAGGCTCTTCTTTAAAACATCGCCATGAGGTGTTGGCTCATAGTCATAGTCATCAGGTTCGACGTAATCCCTTCGCATGGGATGATCTTCAAATTCATCCCACATGAGTAATCGTCGAAGATCGGGGTGGCCCTCAAAGTGTATGCCGTAAAGGTCGAATATTTCCCGCTCCTGCAATTCTGCACTGCGCCAGACGGGTGTAAGTGAGGGTAATTCTACCTTGTCGCTGCGGTTTTCCGTGCGCATGCGTATGATAACCGGGCCCAGCGACTGGCGGATGGAATAAAGGTGATAGACTGCCTCCAGACATGGATGCATGGGCTCCTCGCCGTCATCTTGTACGGGTTTTTTGGGAGTTTGTTTGGTAATTGCGTCCTCTGGCCAATCGTTGCCGGTCACATTTGAAAGGTAGTCCAATTGCCAGGGTGATTCAGCTTTCAACCACTGAGCACACTCTCTGGCTTTGGTTGTAACCAGGAGCAGTGAATGTTGCTCGGCTGGGGAGGGGTTGATGGAGACAGTGACGCCCGCATTTTTCACGGCAGCATTGATTGCATCTGCAATTTGCTGAACTTCGGGCATTATGACTGTTTCGTTCTCCATTGAGTTTCTGTGAGGCGCTTACTGGATGAAAGCAGGCGTTAAGCCTTTCTTGCCGCTGGCGCTTTCCAAATTTTAGGATTTTGTGGTGGTTCTAGATCCTGTGCACCGTGCACGGGGATGGGTAGTTCACTCTTCAAACGTTCTTGTTCTTCCTTTGCTCTGTTCTTGGCTAGACTGTCTTCAGCGATTTTGCGCTGCAAGGTCATGATAGAATGCAGCAGTGCCTCGGGTCTTGGGGGGCAGCCGGGGATGTGTACATCAACTGGAATGAACCGATCTATCCCTTTGAGGACATTGTAACCCTGTTTGAAGGGACCTCCTGAGATGGCACAGGCTCCCATGGCAATGACGTATTTCGGAGAAGGCATCTGGCGATAAAGCCTTACAACTTGAGGTGCCATTTTCTTGGTAACAGTGCCCGCAACAATCATTAAATCCGCCTGACGCGGCGATGGGCGAAAAACTTCAGCCCCAAAACGAGCCAGGTCGTATCTCGCCATGGAGGTTGCAATCATTTCGATGGCACAACATGCAAGGCCAAATTGAAGAGGCCAAAGTGAGTTCTTGCGACCCCAGTTGTACAAGCCGTCGAGTGTCGTGGTAAAAATACCCGCTTTCTGTAATTCACTTTTCAGCCCTTCGTCCATTGTTCTGATGATTTGGTTTTAGTTTGGTCTGGCGGAAGCAGGCTTGAAGAATTGCCATTTCAGGAGTCCTTTCGCCCAAGCCCAGGCGAGGCCTTCCATCAAGAGGAAAACAAAAATCAATAAGGAACCTACAGCTCCAAGGGGAAGGTCTCGATAAACACTGGCGATCGGAAGAAGAAAAAGAATTTCCACATCAAAAACAAGGAATATGATACCGAAAATATAATACTCTGATTTCAGCGGGATCCACTTTTGAGTGTGCGTTTCAAGTCCGCATTCGTATACCGATCCCTTGACGGAATCGGGGCGTGCTGTACCGCTCCAGTGGGTCCAGAGATAGGAGAGTGTAACTGGTAGTATGCCCATCATCAGAGCCGACAGAGTGAAGACTCCTATGAACAAAATTGGATGGTAAGCCATGCCTGGTTTCCTCTTAAAAGGTTCTGAAGTTCTTTCCCGAGGACGTTTTACTTCAATTGTTTTGATCCGGGGCAGGTCGCACAAGCCCAACCGATTGGGCCACATCGTCAAACTCTTCCCGTGTCACATTGTTCAGGTTTTTTCCTTTGCGGGCGAGTTTCTCATTGATCTTGACGGCTTTCTCAACCATGCCATCGTGCGTTTCTTCTGTTCCGCCTACCATTGCGAAGTTATCCCCTTTGGTGATACGCTTGTGTCCGTCAGAATCGAGTCCGACGCCCAGCAACATCGCTTTGGTGTCCTTGTGGCGTTTGTTTGGAACGTTTGCCATATAAGTAAAGGTGAATGAAAAGGAGTCGATTTGCAACGATGAACTGCAAAGGGATACCATTTTTAAGAATTATTGTGACTGTGTTTTTAATGAAGGATCTGCTGGTTGCTGTAGCAAAGCATTCCATCAGGAAGTAAAGCGGGCATAAGTGGGAGGCTTGCAGCGTTTGCTTTTGACGGGGATGGCGCTGATATCTATGACGTTGCAGAATGGGTTGGCACCGGTCGCCTTTGTGAACACCGGTGCCCTTGGGCCTTGTTGCTGAATCGGATGGAAATCCTTATTCGTTCCAAGCTCCGGTTTTAATCAAAAGTAACTTTCATATCACACAAAAAGGCCCAAACCAATCGGTTTGGGCCTTTGAATTTAAAAAAGAGCTTTAATGTGTATGCTCGGTCTCCTCTTCGACCTTGGGTAACACTTCTTCGACTTCAGCCTGTAATTCAAGTAAGTCCAAGACCTTGGAGGTCAGTATTTGCTCCTGTATTTCCGCGACACCATTACGTTCCTTGAGCTTCTTGGCAAGCTGTTCGGGTGGCATGTTGTATGATTGTGCCATCTGAATGACTCTCTGACTGATTTCTTCATTGGTAACCTTCACTCCTTCTTTGGCAGCGATCTTCCCAATGATAAACGCGACTTTTACCCGCTCCTTTGCGCTGCTTGTAGCTGCGGTGTAAATTTCGTCTTTTTTCTCATCGATGGTTTCCTTGGCTATGCCTCGCTGTTGATTTTCGCGAACCAAATCATAAACAACATTTTTCGTCTCCTGATCCACGATGGATTCAGGGAGATCGCAATGTACGTTTGTCAGTAAATGTTTGACCAGTTGATCACGTGTGCTGCGCTTCTGGTTTGTCTTGAGTTCATTTTCAAGATCATTGGCAACACCTTCGCGTAGACCTGCAACATTTTCGGCACCAAACTCTTTAGCGAACGCATCATCGATTTCGGGCGATTGCTTTGTTTTTATCTCTTTGATCTCAACTGAGAAGATGACCTCTTTGGAAGCCAATTCCTTAATAACGAAATCTTCGGCAAGTTTGAGGGTAATATCTTTTTTATCTCCCACACCTAGGCCTACCAATTGCTCAGGGAAACCATCAATAAAATGGCCTGCATGGACATGAATCCAAAAAGCATCTTTTTTAGCCAGGCTTTCGGCTTTTGGTGCCGTTTCAGTAATGGGTTTTCCGTCGCATTGACCAGTATAATCAATGACCGCGTAGTCATTTTCCTCAATGCTGCGGTCGACATTTTCAAATTTGGCCTGGCGATCCTGGAGCACGCCCATTGCCTTGTCGATGTCTTCGTCCGTCACACTGCGGATTTCTTTTTGGATCTTGATTCCCTTGTAATCAGGTAGTTCAAAGGTAGGTGCCGTTTCCACGGTTACCGCGAACTGAAATGGAAGATCCTGACCAAATTGAATTTCTTCGACATCCGGGTTCCCTACTGTGTGTAGGTCATTGTCTTTAATCGCTTTACGGTAACCTTCGTTGACAAGATCTTTTCGCACCTCCTGCTCGATGCGATCCCCGTAAGATTTGATGACCATATGTTTGGGGGCCTTGCCTGCACGAAACCCTGGCAGGTTGGCTTGCTTTCTGAATTCCCCGGTGATGACATCCATTTTCTGCTTCACCGTTTCTTCCGGTACGTCTACACGGATTAATTGCTTACATGGAGCCAAATTTTCTATCGATATATTCACTATTCAAATCCTTCTATTCAATGGCGCGATGTTTTTTGTTCAATCTCAGGAAGGTTCAAAACACCACGTTTTCATGTGTTTTATATACAACACATGAGCCGTGTAATGTAGGAATCGCCCGCGGTCGAGTCAAGATTGCGTCGCCTAAAAGTTTGACGCGGGGATAACAGACACCTTAACAGGGTTGGTGTCCCCAGTCCTCATTTTTCATGGCTTCCTCAAACTTTGCCATTTGTTCTTCCTTACTTAACTTTTTCTGCGGGGCAGATCCTGTGGTGGAACCGGTTTGCCCTGAGGAACTCGTGTCATTTGAATTTAGCTTATTTATCCCTTCATCAGGGACGGATTCTTTTGGAATGGATCGATTCTGATGATTCATAAATCAACATACTAACTTGAACTGAAAAAATGTCAGCACTGGATTTGTGACAAATTTGCCACGACACGTATGAGTAGTTGCCACACGCCAGGATATATAAGATCAAGCTTCGATATTTGCCCCTTGATGTTGTCCTCTAATACAGGCAACCATGGTCCCTGGTTTCAACAACATCGTGATGGTTTATTTTCTGGCAGCCCTTACTGGATTTTTATTGGGTTCGATACCCACAGGTTTTCTTGTCGCAAGACAAAGGGGCGTGGACATTCGCTCCAAGGGAAGTGGAAACATTGGTGC
>JBDQII010000027.1:0-19982 GCA_040264395.1 Verrucomicrobiota bacterium | reverse complement strand
CATTGCAGCGACGGCATTGCCTCTCAGGACACGGGCCAATCCGGTCAATCGTTCGCCTGTGATCGGGTTGCGTTTATGGGGCATTGCGCTAGAGCCTTTCTGACCTTTGGCAAAAAACTCTTCAGCTTCCAGTACCTCAGTGCGCTGCAAGTGCCGGAACTCCGTTGCCCAGCGTTCGATGCTTGCACCAATGAGTGCGATGGTTGAAATAAATTCGGCGTGCACATCCCGCTGGATGACCTGTGTAGCAATGGGCGCAGGTTTCAGCCCAAGCTTCCGGCAAACAAAAGATTCAATTTTGGGGGAAAGGTGAGCATTGGTTCCAACGGCCCCAGACAGTTTACCAAATGCCACGTGTTTCCGAAGTTCCTTCAAACGTCTCTCGGCACGGCCAAACTCATCAAACATAAGCGCCATCTTCAAGCCAAAGGTGGTAGGCTCGGCATGGATACCATGACTACGGCCAATCATGGGCGTGAATTGATGTTTCTTGGCCTTGCGACCGATCACTTTCCGCAAAGCAACAACATCCTTGATGAGGATATCCACGGATTCCACCATCTGAACCCCGAATGCCGTATCAATCAAGTCACTGCTGGTGAGCCCATAATGCAGCCAACGTGATGCGCGATCATTGATGTTTTCGGCAACATTCGTGGTGAAGGCGATAACGTCATGATTCAAGGTTTTTTCAAGTTCCCGGCAACGTTCGATCGTAAAGGACGAACGGGATTTCATTTTTTTGAAATCTTTTGCAGGAACTGTCCCTTGCTCAACTAAAGCTTCCGTGGCCAGTAACTCAATCTGCAGCCAGATTTCAAGTTTTCTCTGCTCGGTCCAAATGTCCCGCATGGCGGGGCGTGAATAACGCGATATCATATAGACCATGAAAAAAAACCGATTTCAGTCCCAAACGAAAGCAAAAACGTCACTCAATCCAATAAAGATGAGTTCATTTTTATTTCATTCATCTCTTGCAACGCTGGCAGGCCCATTTGAAGCATGGGATTATACTGAAGTAATCAAAGCTCCCCATCGATCGATGGCGATGGACAATTAAGCCTTGAAGACACTCTTTTTGAAACCCGTCAGCAAGTAAAACCAATCCAGTGGTTTATCAGATATCAGGTATGCTCCAATACGGACCAGTACATCGGGCCCCAGCCGGATTGTGAGTCAGGAAGGATTTGCCAACCGAATTCAGTAACCTCTCCATAGGCAGGATTTAATTCGGTATGACATTGAAACCGATCGCCTTTCTTTTTGATTAGCCTGCGAATCATTTCATCATTTTCAAGCATGGACAGACTGCAGGTAGAATAAACAATCCGCCCACCGGGCTTGCAGGACATCAAAGCCGAACAAAGCAAGGCATATTGTCTGTGAGCTAGCTGCTTGGACCGACTGGGTTTCCATTTCTTCAATTCGGCTGTTTGATGCAACACATGTCGTTCCGAAGAACAAGGCGCATCCAACAGAATTCGGTTGTATTGATCGGGCTCAAACAAACCCCATTTGGAAGCATCATGACCGGTGACGCGAATGTTGCTGAAGGTCGTTTCAGGGATATAGGCTTTCAGGATATTCCGAAGCTTTTCCTTTCTAGCGCGGCTCCATTCATTCGTCGTTAGATGGCCATTGCCACCCAATGCTTCTGCTAGAATCAAGGCTTTACCTCCAGGTGCTGAGCACATGTCCAACACGCGATCTTCTTCTTTCACATCCAATGCCAAGGCTGGAATGACGGATGCTGGATCCATGCGATAATAATCCATCAATCCCGAAGCCTGAAGTGATGGTTCAAAATCATTTGAAGGATAGATACAATGAGGCATTTCAGGAAGGTGTTCCTCTTGCTCACTGACTTCGCAACCGCTGAATCCATTTAGTCGCAGACACCTGACAGGCGCTTGCATCAGGGCATGCAGCAAACCTTCCCAACGGGTTCCATACTGGGCATGATAAAATGTCTGAAACGCATCTGGTATCATCCCCTCGTTTATCTCTTTTCCACTGCTAATTAACAAGAGAAGAGTGGGAAAAGCGATGAATATCCTTGAGTCCATGCAAGGATTGAAAATAATTGAAACGTGAAATCCATTGCCTCTTCTGTATGCATCAGCCTTTCCTTGATCAATGAAGCACAAGCCTTGTCTTGGAAAAAGCATCTCATCATGGAAAAAGGGCATTGCAATACGGCCGTTGCCTTGGACTTGAATGGTGACAGGAATCTGGACGTCATTGCCAGTTTCAATGGAAAGGTAAGCCTCTTGCTGGCTCCAGACTGGAACACGGAAATCGTGCTTCATCAATTCAAGGGAGGCAAGGGCCAGTGTATTCACAGCACTTTGATCGATGTTGATCAAGACGGAGACTTGGACTGGGCAGGCTCTTTGTCCAACGACCATCCGTTCTGGTTGGAAAACCCAGGCCAATCTGAGATCCTCAAAGGGGAATGGAGACCGCGTTTGATTGATCCAGTAATCACAGGTATCCATTGCTTGACCACAGCCGATATCAATAACGATGGAAAAGAAGATCTGATTATTAATAACTTTGAACCATCACGAGGACTTTCGGACTCAATGGCCTGGTTTTCTGCGCCCAGCAATCCACTCAGCGCCTCACACTGGGACAGGCATGTTTTCGCAGCTGGAGATGCCAGAGGTGGCAGTCATTACATGGGCGCAGGGGATGTTGATGGAGATGGGTGGATGGAAATAGCAGTGGGAGCCAAAGGTAAACCATTTGCGAATGGCAATTGGTTTGCTTTCTGGAAAAACCCGGGGGAAGAAAAAACAACGACTCCATGGAAAAAAACAACGCTTGCAGAAAATCAGCCAGGCGCAACCAACATTCTCCCAGCAGATGTCAATGGGGATGGGAAAACCGATTGGCTGGCATCAAGAGGACATGGAGTTGGCTTGATCTGGTTTGAAAATCCTGATTGGAAAATGCACGACATTGATGAGGAAATTTTATCACCCCACAGTTTGACCGTTGCCGACCATGATCAGGACGGTGATATCGATGCTTCAAGTTGCGGATATGAGAGCGAATGGTTGAGATGGTACGAGAATGATGGCAGCGGAAATTTCAAAATCCATACGCTTGACGATGCCCAGCAAAGTTATGACCTCAGATCAATCGACATGGATGGCGATGGAGATTTGGATCTTCTCAATGCGGGTCGAGGCAGCCAGAATGTTGTTTGGTATGAAAACCTACTGAGATGAAAAGAGGATGATCCATTCCAACACAATTGTTTGCTCTATCAATCAAACTCGGCGATAGGCTTTGAAATCAGACCGGCTGGATTGACGACAACATGCTTCACTCGTTTCCGGTTCCAGGTATAGGTCATGTGAACGAGGCCATCCCGGGTTTGAATCATGGACGGATAAGAAAACTCTCCCGCATCAGCTTGCTCCACGATGGCGGCTGCTTTCCATCTTTGACCATCTTCACTGATCGCCAAATGAAGAATGTTACGCTTTCCCCAACCTTCGATGCGCCGCCCGCCACCCATGTGATTATACAACAGCAAATGCCTGCCATCTTGAAGGGTCAACGCCTCAATACCTGAATTATTGTTGGGAAGTTCCGTCTTTTCCAATGGACTCCATGTTTTGCCTTGATCCTTTGAAAAGGTCTGAACAATTTTCTCATGCTTGGATCGGCACAGGGCCTGAATTGTTCCATCGCCATGTTGCAGGAAAGAAGGCTGAATGACTTGAAATGACTGTTCATCCTGCTCGATACGGGTCCATGAATCTCCTGATTCAGGCTGATCAAAATGGTTGAGCGTTTCAAAATGGATACGCCAGTCGTTTCCGTGTTCTGTCGAAGATGGGCAAAGTAAGTTCCCGCCGGATAACAGCAGGGGCTTGGAGCGAACCGGACCATCGATACCCTCGGGCAATCTTCGACGATCTCGGAAGGATCTGCCTGCATCATAACTGACCATGACCTCTCCCCACCAATTACGAGGATCGGGCCCTACTTTGAAAAAGAGCATTAGAGGGGAATCGCCAGGAGGCTGAAATAAGACCGGGTTCCAGGTCGGATAGCGAAGATTCGCATGCTGAACACCATCCGCCCATTCTTTGGGTGAGGACCACCCATCACCATCATGGTAACTCGACCAAATACCCACATCTGGATTTTTCTCTTCAGTCCCACCAAACCACGATGCAACCAGACCTCTTTTTGTTTCACTGATCGTAGATGCGTGACATTCAGGGAAAGGCACTTTTCCAAAGATAAAGGATTCATCTACCAAACCGGAAAATCGCGGAGCAGCTGACAGGCGTGGTTCTCGCGCTTCCAGCTCCTCTGCCGGATACTTGATGCAGTCATCGTGTGCAATGTAGTAGATCCTTCCATTCTCAGCACCAATCAACAGATCGGGTTTACCATCCTTGTTAAAGTCACAAATAGATGGACTTGAGGTATGGCCTGCAACATTGCGCCTGGCCAAATTGCCAATTTTCTTCAGCACGATCTTACCATCCCTTTCCTCGCAGTTGCGGTACCATGCGGCATTTTCAGAATTCACCAGTATGTCCAATCTGCCATCCTGATCCCAATCGACGACAACCAGTTTGTAACGACCACTGCTTCCCCCCGTCCTTGCGTTCAATCGAATGAGCTTGTTGTCCTCATCTATGAAGATGCGGGATTCAGCAGAGGAACGACTCTGGCAAGTCAGATAACCCTCCTGATCCAGGATTACCAGATCGAGTTGTCCATCTTGATCAAAGTCCGTTGCAAAGGGTGTCGTGCGCCATTGTGTCTGCAGATTTTCAGCGCTTGTCTGTCTCCAGTAGAATCCCGGAGGTTTCTCTTGGGTCCAGAAGGGAAGCGGTTGCCGAGTAAATCCAGATCCTGTATTTTTCAACAACATGAGCTCAGCCATGATTGAATTGACAATGAAGTCATCCCGTCCATCGCCATCCCAATCAGCAACGGAAAATGCAGTGTAACCCCATTTGGCTTCGGCTGGACCTTGTATGGAGCCATTGCTACCTGCCATGATTCGAAAGGGTTCGCCATCCACTTCGAGTAGCTCGGGCCTGGACCATCTGGTTCCCTTGCCATCCATGTTCGTGATTACGCCAATCTGGCCGGCGGTATTACCAGAAAGAATATCTTCGTCGCCATCCTTGTCCCAATCGTATGCAAACGGAGTGGCAAGTGCGCCAAATTTCAACGTATCGGCTTCTTGCTGAAAATATCTGGGTTGATGAAGACGGGGTAACAAGTCGTGGCTCTGAGTTACATTTTCTATCAACGCCACACGCCCGTCCTCATCTCCTACGATTAAGTCGTTATCCCCATCGCCATCCCAATCCACCGCGGTAGGAGTGATCATTTGAAGATCCATCTTGAGGGGTTCTCCGTCGGTTCCCGTCAAACGTATTCCTGTCGCAAAATAAGGTTCAGATCGGGTGCCTATATTTTGAAAATAGGTAAAGCCATCCAAAAACTCACCGCACAACAAATCAAAATCTCCATCATCATCAAAATCAGCCAGATTGGGACTAGGCCAGCCATAGACATCCACCGATGAACCGTTGGCTTTGATTTTTACAGGTCTCGTACTGTATTCACCTTCGATATTCTCAATGAGGTATACCCAACCATGCAACGGCCCATTGCGCCAGTTCCCCTTCGAGTCATAGGCCTGATCCCACACATAATCTTCCCAATCGCCCACTCCTACAATCAGATCCTGATCTCCGTCCCCCTCCCAATCAGCATATCGCCACATCCCGCCTCGCGATCGATTGCCCGAAAACTTTGACACAGGAAAGATCTTGGTTGCCTGGCTGAACCCTTTGTTTTTAAAGTCCACAAACTCCACATTTTCAAGGAGCACTCTCGGTTTTCCATCGACGAAACTCACCTGCAAATTGTGATTGCCCTGCCCTATCCGAATGCCGGGCTTGAATACCGGAAACTTCTCCCCCTTTTCAGTTCCTGGATTTTCAAAGAAGTAAGTCCCATTGGAAGGCTTATCCGGACAGGAAACCAATAAATCCATGTCTCCATCGTTATCATAATCCATGGGCATAGGCCACGCCCACAGTCCGACCCCCAGGTCCACGGTAAGCCCGGGATTGTCATAGGCCAGCTCCTTAAGTTTCCAATCCTCGGCATTGGTCATTCCACCAGCGGTGAATAGAAAACAGACTGCGAACGATAATGACTTTTTCATTTGAAATAAAGGTGTGGTGATCAGCCACATCTTGGCGAAAGAATGCCTTCCAAAGCAAGCCATCTCGCACAGGATATCTGTTTCTTCCTTTCATGTCATTTCAAGTGCAAGACTGTTGACACATTTCTTTTTATCATTGAGGTTGATGTTTAGCATGTATCGATTGTTGACCAACATCTCATCTAGCTTGGGTAGCCTAACCCAAGTATGGAAAAACTCTCTAACCATCTTAATCGCTACTCTTTCAGGAATCTTTTCGGATGCAGCGGAACTATCAGCAGATAAGAAACGACCGAACGTACTATTTATTCTAGTGGATGACCAATCACCTCTGGATCTTGGAATCTATAACCCCAGATCCATCTTGCAGACTCCCAATATTGATCGGATCGCGAGAGCAGGTATGATTCTGGACAATGCGCATCACATGGGCGCTTGGATTGGAGGTGTATGCACGCCTTCACGACACATGATCATGTCCGGCAGAACAGTCTGGCATATTCCTGGCCGAAAAACTAACAAGGTAAACGCCAACCCGAACGAATCTAATCCAAAACTCGTTCCCCGGGACTTGGCCACACACACATTGGGCGCAATCTTCAATCGCGCTGGATACGACACCATGCGGACCTGCAAACGGGGTAATAGTTACGCTGCGGCCAACAAGCATTTTGCAGTCGTTCGCGATGCGACTAAACGAGGTGGCACTGCTGAATCGGGAAGCGAATGGCACGCAGATCAAGTGCTTGATTTTTTGACTACACGTGAATCGAACAAAGATCAAAACCCCTTCTTCATTTATTTTGGTTTTTCACACCCACACGATACCCGCAATGGCACCCCTGAGCTTTTAAAAAAATATGGGGCCATCAATCACATGGACAAAAGCTCTCTGCCCCCTGCCAATCGAGCACAGCCACCGCTGCCATTGAACTACCTCCAACAACACCCTTTTCACCATGGGCATCCCAATCTACGTGATGAGGTCAACGTAAAAGGTGTCTGGGAAAAACGTGATGAACGCACCATACGCAACGAGTTGGGACGTGAATTTGCATGCAGCGAGAATATTGATATCCAGATTGGTCGAGTCCTGAGTCACCTTGAGAAATCCGGTGAACTGGAGAATACGTATGTGATCTACACAGCCGATCACGGCATGGCCATCGGACGACATGGACTTCAGGGGAAGCAAAACCTTTATGAACACACATGGAAAGTACCCTACATCGTCATGGGCCCCGACATTCAGGCCAACACACGCGCGAATGGGAACATTTACCTTCTGGATACTCTCAGGACGCTTTGCGAGTTAACGGATGTCACCACTCCCTCAACAAACGAGGGTATCAGCTTCGCGCCTGTTTTGTTCGGAGAAAAAGACATCATTCGTGACACTCTTTACGGCGTGTATTGCGGTGGCACCAAGCCCGGGATGCGTTGCGTCAAGAAAGGTGATTGGAAGCTCATCAAGTATGACGTAATGGATGGCCAAGTCAGGGAGACTCAGCTTTTCAATCTGACCGTTAATCCACATGAGTATTTAGCCGAACACCAGAAGAACGCCCCCTTGATGACAAATCTTGCGAATATTCCTGAGTTCGCAGATAAACGGGCAGAAATGGAATCACTGCTTCTCTCGGAAATGGTTCGATTGAACGATCCCTACCGACTTTGGGATCAGTAGAATTGACTATTCCCAGGCCACCAGGAACTCGACTAGATCCCTTATTTCAAAAGGCGTGAGAATGCCGAGCATGGGTGGCATGGAAGACGCCTTGACAACTGTTCTCGTCATTATATCCGATTTATCATACCGAACGGTTTCGCCCGTTACCTTGATAAAAGTCAGATCGGTTGAGGTTTCACTAGCCACACGACCCGCCTGTGAACCCCCTTCCTTCAAACCAATCATGGTAAGAGCATACCCCTCAGCCAGCGCTGCGGATGGATTGAGAAGTGACTCCAGCAAATAGGTCCTGTCCCTTGTTTGTCCGATGCCTTTCAATACAGGACCTACTTGTTTATCTGCTCCACCTCCATCATGACATCGAACGCATTGCCCTGCCACGTGATCATCAAAAATAGTTCGACCGCGATCGTAATCACCTCCTTGAAGCAGTCCCGGAGGATAGGTCTCGCTCCGTGTTGCACGGTATGTTTTTACTTGGGATTTAAGTTGAGCGTCTCCATGTTTCACTGAAGCAGTCAAAAGGTCCAATTCCAGTCTTGAATCCAATGCCCCTTGTTGAAGATTCATCATCAAATCACGCAATATATCCGCGCTACGTTCCGTGTGCATGCCGCCCAATAAATCAAGAGCAATCTGCCTCTCAGCTACAGTCCATTTGGAACTGTTTATGTTGAAATAATCTGTAAATTGGGATTGATTCACGAGAGCCCATGAACGCATGGCCTGGATTCTGAGATCGATGTGTTCCGAAGATATCACAGCACCTATGATCTCCGGCAAATCAGGATCGTTTGAATCCGTCAAACGAGCCAAAGCCCTTACTCTGGTCGCAGGCTCCATTCCATCAGAGATCACCCATTCCGCGAGAATCGAGTGATCAACCTCAATCCCATACCGTGCGGCAAGCTTGAGTAAATCACTACGCAATGCCCCCTCTGCCCGATGAACGACAGGCTGAAAGCCTTCCCTCAACACAGACTCCGCCGCCTCAGGATTGCGTCCTTTCAATACTCGAACCCTCCCAACCACGCGATCAATGAACGGTGAGGCATTCCAGGTTGCCAGTGATTCCAAAGCTTCCAGCTTCATTGAATCAGGGGCTGCGTCTGATCCGACAAAGCGCATCAAACGCTGGGCATGGACGGACTGACCAAGCCGCATATTCGCACTGATTGCCCGACGGACAATAGCCTCGTCAGATTGTGATGAGACGGGCAAATCCGTAAGCAACATCGCGAGGTCAGGTAAGGCCGAAGGAATGGAAAAATCATCGTGAATCGCCCTTGCCGCTTCGCGTCTGACAAAAGGGTGCTCATCTTCGAGAAACCCTGCTACAGTCGCATCCTTCAAGCGGCGTAATGCCACCACTGCAGCAAGCCTTACATCGAGATGTGAGTGATCTATCAACCGATTCAACTCAACGCTGTTATTCATCCCGAACCACGCCATGACACCTGCATGCCTCAGATAGGGATCACGGCCATCGTTTTCTTCAAGCATTCGGGTCACCGCGTTGAAAGCACCCGGATCTCCTATTTTCCCAAGGGCAATACCTGCCATGAACCTGACTCTCAAGCTCTCATCTTGTAGTAATTTGATGAGTGTTTGAACTTGAGATGGAGCTTCCAGTTCGCCTGCAATTTTCGCACTTTGAGCACGGATTTCACTCACTTCATCCAAAAAGGGCAATCGAGAGATCAGTTGTACAGGCACCCGTTCTTTCATTTGTCCGAGTGCCCAAAGCGCATGAATACGGGCCAATTGGGGCTCCAAATTATTTTCTGCAATGTGAATCAAGATGTCCAGGTCTCCACGTTTGACCAATTCAAACTGCGCCTTCAATCGAATACGTTGATCAGCATATCCTAGTAATTTTTTCAGCATGGATTCAGGTTTTGACTCGAAAGACTCAGCCAACCACCTTTTGACTTCTTTACGGATGCTGGATCCAGCCACCTTTGGATCGTCGACTTTATAAATTGCTCCTTTGTCATTCGGTTGCCACATACCATCCCAATCGGCAATATAGGCCGCACCATCCGGGCCAAAGTTGAGAGCACTCGCCATGAGCCCCTGATGAAAAATATGTTCGTCGACCATTTCAAAGTAAGCTCCTTTGGGTTTCACACGGAAAGAGGTGATTTTCTTGACCGGAAATTGAGCCAGAAAAAAGAATCCTCTGTAAGCTTCGTTCAAGGCGGTTCCGGGATTGTATTTGAACCCACCGGGCCCCACTGAATAATTGGAAAGCGGTGGAGTGATGTGAGCGGGTTGCCCTCGATGATGAGGAATCCACATTTTTTCTTCAATCCATGGACTGTAAATAGGCATCCCGGTATAAGGGCTCCAGCCTTTTGTACGAAACTGCCAATTCAAACGCCACCCGGAATCTGACCCCTCTGTGATGTAGACAAATCGCTCACGTTCCCCCCGAACATCTCCATCGTTGTCGACAGAAAAAAGGTTTCCAAAATCATCGAATGCAATCTCCTGCACATTGCGCAGACCTGTGGCAAAAAACTCCAGATCCGATCCATCAGGATTCATTCGTAAAACACCACCCGTATTTGGGTAATGCAAGCGTTTACCCTCTCGAGTCATGACTGAAGTACCATTATCACCGACGGAAAAATAAATTTTACCATCAGGCCCGACGGTCAAACCATGAATATCGTGACCATCGTATGCTGCGTGTACACCAAATCCCCGGAACAAGCTGGTATTTCTATCTGATACGCCATCGCCGTCCGTATCTTCCAAACGCCAGATATCCGGATAAACTGTATAATAAACATGGTCAGCGAAAGGCATGACGCCTGCAGCGGCACCATTATTTTCTTTGTTGAAGCCCTCCGCAAACACCCGGCTCTGGTCAGCCACCCCATCACCGTCGGTATCTTCAATCAAATGAACACGCTCTTTCACCATCGTTAAATCACGCCAGTCATGGCTGCCATCTTCATTTCTGTCTTGGAGCCAGGATCGATTCTCACGACTTTTCTCTGGTGCCATCCATTTTCTGAAAAGCTCGATTTGACGAGGAATTGAAACAGAACCCAGGTCTTCTTTCACCCACCCCTTGTGTGCACGAATGTCAATATCAACGGTTCCTCTGCGTGCTGTTTCCACAACATACAATCGTCCTTGCTCATCAAAGCTCAACGCAACAGGATTAATGAGCAAGGGCTCCCTTGCCCAGAGATCCATTTGTAATCCACGTTCAATCAAGGGTTCGTATGGTGGAGAGACCACTTCATTGGATTGCCCGAGAACAGCAGGAATGATCGACAAAAGAATACATCTGCGAATCCATATTGCAGGCACGGAGCAAGCATGATTGCTGAAAGGTTTTTTTACGATTTTCATGGAGTAAAGATGAGCAAATCTGAATCAAGAGGAAAGAAAATGATACTTCTGATGCGACTGAAATATGCAGGTCATCTAGTTGAGTAACCTTCTTAGAATTACTCCCTCAATCGTATGGGAGTATCATCCCGTTTGTCCAGCAGGGCTTGAAGCTGTTCTGAATAAACTCTACCAGAGTCATTCAGCAGCAATGGACGGCCTTGTGCCTCGGGAAATGCATTTCCTTGCTGCTCCCAGATTCCAATAGCGCGCGATTGAGCTTCCTGCAGCTGCTCGTCGTTGGCCACATAATCATACCCGAATGATTCAAACCCGGAAAAACTATTCAGGGCCTTGTAAGCGACATATCTGACGGCAGCATAAGGATCATCCAATAATTCCGCCAAAAAGCGAGGTTGCCAATGATGACCAGAAACATCTTTGGAGGATGGCCACCCCATATGCCAGGCAGCTAGCGCCCTTTGTCCGGCGTCTCCCTGCAAAAGATGTTTTAAGACAGATGATATTTCCTGATCTTCATTTGCCACTTCGGGAATGGGCTTTTCATACCACTCGTTCAAAAACTCTGCCGTCCACTGAAGAGATTGATCCGCATGACAAAGATTACACGCGTTAGGCCGTCCTGTAGCCGAGCTGGAAGCCACGTCTGGGCTATCCACTTGATGGCTCCGAATGGCACTCAACAGTGAAAAACTTGTATGCGGCATGTGGCAGTTGTAACACTGACTTCCCTGAGATTCTTCAGCATGATGTGTATGGGCTGAGAGATCCTCTTTATAAGAGGAATGACATTGAAGGCAGGCCTGATTAGTTTCCATTCTCTTTGCAAGCATATCGTCGGGATCACTCTTATGCATCGAATGACATGACACACATGACATATCGCCGTCCTGATGGCACGCAGTCTCCAGTAATCCGTTATATTCCCTTCCAGAGACACGCATCATACCATCAGGCCAGAAAAAATCCCGGAGCAAACTTGGATTTTTCTCAACAATTTGTTGTAACCAGGGCAACTCATCCATCTTGGTGGGTTGAATGATTGGCGTCGTCGCAGTGAGATCATCGCCGGGACGATAGTCAAAGCCTGTTTGACGCCATGCTTCCTTTTCATCCCACCACTTCATTCCATGGCATTGCCCGCATACTTGCGTGGATCGCTCGGCACTCAAACTATCAGGCTGAATGATAGGGTCCGTTCTTTCGGGAGGAATATTTCCGGAGGCCTTGGCATCCGCAACTTGATCATGCCACTGAACATGCCCCTCACCCGGTCCATGACAAGCTTCACATGAAATCCCAAGATCGGCAGCAGTTGAAAGGATTTGATCTGTATTTCGATCGTGTCCGGGTACGCCAGCTGTGACATGGCACCGAATACATGATAAATTCCACACCTCCGGACTTGCAGCAGAGTGTGGATCCCGAATAAATGTTGAATCTCTGGGAACCCACCGCTCATCTCTGATAAGCCAGGTAAACGGAAAGCCGATCTGCATATTCCCATGATAGGCTGGCAACCAGAAGACCTGCATATGATGCGAACCTGTCACCATGCCCATACGGAGCTCAATACCTTGGGGACGACTGGAAGGATTAAGCGCCGAAGCATCGGGCTCCCGATCCGTGATCCGAACCCAATATTCCTTACCTTTTTTGAACAAGGTAAATATCTCTTCTCCCATCTCCAACTCAACACCATCAAAATCCGCTTGAACCGTTTCTGGAGTCATGAGCTGAGTCATTGAGCGGTGATACGAATGATGCCAGCTGGCATGCTCACTTTCATGACAATCCATACAAGCATCGCTACCAAGATAACCTTGTGGGCCTTGCTTGAGTGGAAGTGTATTTCGATGTATCTCGTCCGGATCAATGCTTGGATTCCCACTTTTTTGGCTGAATTCAATAGGATCAACAATCTCAGGTAAATGAGTAGAATCAGCCATATTCAATGGTGAAATCTCCGGTTCCTTACTGAACCAGTTGTAAAGAAGAACAACAATTAGCAAGAGGAATAGAATACCCCAGCGGATGGAATGTGAGCTTCTATTAAATTCGCGATCAATTTTCAAAATGGTTCCTTGATGGACAAGACAAAGAAGTTCAGCAGAACAGAAAAAGGGCAGCCCTTGGGGGCTGCCCTTGAATTTGAATATTCAATGCATGTGCACCAATAATTTATCGACCCGATCTTTGGCGCATGAGGCGCACTTGGTTCATGGTCTGATATGCTTTGGTAGCATTTGCATCCCCTGAAGCCATCGCATTTGTGACTTCATCAGTCACCATGCCGTATGCCACACGTTGGTCAGCAGGATCCATTTGGGTTTTCAGGACGATGTCCACAGCAGCTGTATAGTTGCCGGCATCCAGAGCAGCTTCTACTTTTGCCAATGCAGATTTTACCGCAGGATTACTTCCTACTTCTCCCGATCCACCGCCAGTTGAACGACGGGCCGAGGTCTTTTTGGCCTGTGTTTTTGCTTCTCCGACACTGACATCCGTGTTGACCTCTGGCACTTCTTGAGTAGCAGAGTCGTCACTTCCACACGCAACAAGGAATATGGACAGGGTGATGAGAGCAAGAAGACTTGAAAACCTGTGAATGTTTCTCATGAGAAAAGGTCTATCAGGTGGTGAAAATATCAATATCCGCCTCGTGGCTTACCTGGCACGCAGTATAAGTCATTGGCTGGCTCAATCCTCAATGGAACACTCAAACCGCTGCGAGGTCCGACCATTTCATAGAACTTCTGGAAAGTTAAGTTCTGGGCTGCCCCCATGATCAAGCCGACTGCCGACCTACCGCCTACATTGGTGCGGTTATCTTCCGAGCGACCACCGCCGTGGCGCTGAGAGATACCTTCATGGGGTTGATTACCGGCGTCGTTAAAGTAGAATGGGTCGTTCTCATCTGTTTCCCACTGTAGAATGTTCGTAGGACGGAAATCCGTTACTTTGTAGGTTTTTCCATTGGGTAATTGTGAAGTCAAACCACTGATGGAGCCATTCCATGTGTAGCTTGTTACCTTGATTGGCCGTGCCAGATACTTGGATTTCTTTGAACCACGTGACTCGACGGCATCTTTGGGGCAGATCAAGACTTTTGCGGCGTTACCAAGGTAATTGGCCAACTGTCCATTTTGAAATGCTCGAGTCTGTCCGACCATTTGCTCATCCACGTTCGCCATGGTGGCCGTTCGTGCGAAGGTAGGCATGATGGAAGTATCGTATGCCCAGTTTGCCGGACCGCCGCCATTACCACCCCAGCTTGGATGAGGCATATACTCTTCATTGTCCCCAGTATACATCTGAGTAGCCAGCATGATTTGTTTGACGTTGTTAAAATCAAGTGTGTTTTGGGCCTTGTCCTTTGCTTTGCTGAGCGCAGGCAGCAACATGCCGGCAAGGATGGCTATAATGGCTATGACCACCAATAACTCAATTAGTGTAAACGCCTTACTGGAAGCGTGTTTCAATTGAAACGCTCGGAATGAATGTATCATACGGTTGTTCATAAATTTATCGATGAGGAGATTTAGGAGATATTCCAGCAAAAAGCAGGATTTTCGTCAAATAAGTAATAAATTTTTCTTGTTTTCTGGTCTCAAATTGCAACTGATAATTCAGTTACCACATCATCGCTTGATAAGGCGATAAAATGCGGAATTACCAATGGTTGCCTGAAGTGACTGACTTTCCCCCTGAGTACCGGGGACATCTCGCCATTGTGCATCCTGCAGAGTCGCTTTGGCTTGCAGCACTAATCCGTCTTCCCCTTCCCACGTGAGAAGGATGCCGCCGTCCTGAAAAACGATGGAAGTAATGGAAATGTCGGAAACGAGTAATTCAGAGACCGTCAATATCGCAACATCACTTTCAGTCTTTGCACCTGCATCATCAGTCACGATGACGCTGTAATTGCCCGCATCTGCCTCCTGCACATCGTTGATTGAAAATCCGGATAATCTTGCTCCGGGAATGTTGAATCCATTCACTCTCCACTGATAGGCCAAGGGAGGCAGGCCTCTGGCCTCTACTTCAAGTCGAATCGATTGACCAGCCACTGCAGCAATCGATTGTGGCTGAGATGTAATTACGGGAGCCTGACTTACGGTAACGACTGCAATCTCACTGGCGAGGCTTCCTTCCGGATTGGAAACGACAACTTTGTAATTACCCGAGTCCTCAATTTGAGCATTGGGTATAATAAACTCCTTACTGGAAGCTCCTGGAATATTGAAATTGTTAAACTGCCATCGATATGAAATGGGATCATCGCCTGTCGCTTCCACTGACAAACGAAGCTCAGAACCGACAGCCAGCGTCTGAGAAAGAGGTTGTTGAGTGATTACAGGAGGCTCCGAGGCCACTGGAGTCGAAACATCAACAGTCACGACGCTCGATTCACTCACTACTCTGCCTCCCAGTGTTGTTGCGATGACTCGATATTGACCAGCATGAGTCAATTGCACATCCTCAATCATCAACTCCTTGGAAGTTTGATCAGCGAGATCATTTTGATTGTATTGCCATTGGTATTGAATGGTCCCCGTCCCAGCCACCGCAACGTTTAGATTCAATGCATCTCCTACCTTGATCTTTTGATTGGCTGGATGAGAGGTGATCACAGGTGGTGTATGAACAATCAATGTAGCTGCCTGACTTGTGACAACGCCGCCCTTATTACTAACCAAGACGCGATAGCTACCATCATTAGCCGGCTGCGCATCGTTAAATTCCAAAGTCTGCCCCTTGGCCGATTCAATATCTTCTTCATTGAATTGCCATTGGTATTCGAAAGGTTCCTCACCTGTTGCAGCAATGCTGAAGACGGCCTGATCGCCCTGTTTTACTTCCACATCTGCAGGCTGTTGTTTGATAACGGGAGGATCAGGCAAGGGTGTCGAACCGGCAGGCGCCAGTGGTGCAAAGAAGTCAACCCACGCAAAGTAAAACTCAGTATCCTCCAAGGGAAATGAGGTATCATTTTCATAATAACGCGATTCTATAATGAATTTACCTTCTACCGTTTCTTCATAAGATAGAAACGAGCGAGAAGCAGCGATGGTATCTCTGTTGTTAAAATGATAACGACCGGTGGCCTGCAGTAAAACCATTCCATCTTTCCCGGTTTTGTTCGGAACAGTCAGTTCATATTGACCAGTTCCCAAACGTTTCAGGGCAAATCCACCGCGTCCATTGATAACCGCACCATCATTTCCACGAATGTGGCCCCCTATCAAACGATCGGCGTCGTAGGGCACATACAGGAAGGAAAAGTCCAGATTGGACTCTTCCTGAAACAAACCATCTGCCTCTGTGTTGCGTCGCCCCCAAAGATCCCAGCCACTTCCATCTTCATTGGCAGCAACAGAAATCATCATCAATCCAACTTTATCGGGTTCGACCGAAGTGGTAAAAAGCATCCCATCACTCTTGGAATTTACTCCAGGTAATTTGAACCGACCAGGTACAAGCCAAGTGGCAAATTGTCGTGTCCACTCAAGTAATTCGCCGCCATCATCCGGAAGATTACTGCTATGAAATTCGGGGTCGATCCAGGAACCCAATTCAGAGTCAATATTTGCGGATGCCATGTAGCCTCCGGTCCAGCCTTGATCAAATGGGAACCAGGCAGCGCTGAAATCAATGGAAGCAAACGCATTGAGCCCTGCCTTATCTGTTACAATATCCATGTCACCCTCACCGAAACTTCCATCTACCATACTGTAACCCTCCCCTTCGGATTGGCGGTAAGGTACGGACAGCACTCCATGAAAATGTGGCGTTCCATCATTCCATTCTTGCCCGTTCTTGCGAATAGACCCAAGCATGACACCTTTGGACGGATGAGGTCTCCAGGCCGCCGCTGATGGAGCCCAGAAGGTCAAATCATATTCCCATTCATATCTGAAACCATTAAAGACAATATCAAAAGGAATCACCCCTAAATTACTGTTACTGGCCTCTTCGTTAACAGCCCCAATGCGAGGTGACACATACGTTCTTCCATAACTTGGCAAAGTCCATGGAATAGGTCCTTGACCTTCAATGCCAAAAACAATGTCGTTCTGATCATTACCGTTGTGGAATTTCACTTTGGAAGCATCCACGGTGTAACTCACCGCTGTCACACTGCCATTGGGATATGTTCCCGGGGCAAGGGCTTCGGGATCACTTGGGATTTGTGGTGTGGGCCCAGCTGGCACCTCTGCGGATTGGATCAGCTGCGTAAAACTAGTAATCAGTAAAGAAACAGCTAACGCCTGGGGAATCATATTTTGCCTGAAAACATTCATAAGCTTGAATCGCTGTATTGGTGTTAGGATGATTTCATTTTCAATGATTTCACCTATTGAGCAAGCATTTCTCTTGGTAGAAATGCACCAAAAATATTTTCAATGCCATTCAAAGGCTAACAGCAGCCAGACGAAGCCATGCCAACCAGCGAAATTCAATCTTCCTCCTTGGCTTCTCTGGATAAAAGATCCTCGACCGCTTGCCTTAAAGGTTTTTCCTCATGCAACATGGCGTGTACCTCTCGAATGATAGGGGCATCAACGCCTTTGTCTCTTGCAAGTTTCCATGCGGATTTAGCTGTATGAAAACCTTCGACCACGGACGTAGTTGATTCCAGTATGCAGTTAGCTTTCTCTCCTGATCCGATTTTTTCACCGAATGTTCTGTTTCGACTCAAGTCTGAAAAGCAGGTCACGACTAGGTCTCCCAGCCCGCCCAAACCGCTGAAAGTCTCCGGCATCGCACCACAAGCAAGTCCAAGCCGCCTGATTTCAGCGATCGCGCGGGTTACCAGGGCAGCTTTTGAATTATCACCGAATCCGAGGCCCTGACAGATACCTGCGGCAATCGCAATCACGTTCTTCAGGGCCCCTCCCAATTCAACCCCAACCGGATCGTTGGAGCTGTAAACACGAAAATGAGGCAAATGAAAAAGCGTTTGAATTTGCTTGGCATCGCCAATCTGATCTGCAGCAGCTACGATGGCAGTCGGCATCCGCTGTGCGACTTCCGCAGCCAGCGTTGGCCCTGAAAGCGCTACAGCACGAGCGCGCGGCATGCACTCTTGAATCAATCCTGTCATTGTTTTACCTGATGAAAACTCAATCCCCTTGGTCACACTGACCGCACACCCTTCGAACTTACTCAATTCTGTCACGACTCCACGGAATCCACCTGAGGGAACTGCCAGAATGACCACGGATGCTTTGCTGACCGCTTCTTGTAAATTTGAGGTTAAGCACCAGGATGAACCCAAGGATACTCCGGGAAGGTATCGTTCGTTGAATCCGGTCTTACGTATCTGCTTCAGCAAGGAGGGGTCTCTACCCCATAGGGTGATGGAATGCCCATTCTCATCCAGCACCTTGGCCAGTGCGGTTCCCCACGCTCCCGAACCTATCACGCTTACCTGCACGTTTTTTCTCCCTCCCCTTTGGATTTTGCATCCCCTATTCTGGGCTCCTGCCCAGCCATCATGCGTCCAATATTCGTTCGGTGTTTAATCACGGCCATGGTTCCCATTAAGATGCAAATGTATAAGATTGGTTTGGGCTCACCCCTGCCCCACACCACCACCGGTAAAACAAGGCCTGCCATAATTGATCCAAGCGACACATACCGTGAGAAGCCCGTCGCCATCAGAAAGGCCAGCAACGCCGTTAAAAAACCCCAAGGAGTCAAGGCAATCAATACACCCGCAGACGTGGCTATTCCTTTCCCGCCTTTAAAACGCAACCACGGAGTGTAATTATGGCCCAGAACACTGGCGAATCCGCCCGCGATCAAAAGCAAAACAGGATCTGCTGTACTTGCATCCAGAAAGAATACGGAGCATCGACACCCAAGCCAACCCTTGAAAGCATCCATCAAAAGAACAAAGGTTCCCGCTTTCCACCCAAGATTGCGGAATACATTAGTTGCACCAATGTTTCCACTTCCCTTGGAGCGAATGTCCACTCCTCTTTGTCTTGCGACAAGAAAACCTGTGGGTATCGAACCCAATAAAAATCCAGTAAGGGCTGCCAGAAAATAAACCATCACGATGTCGTTGAAATTGAGGACCATGGTTGCCTGCATTTGAGGACAACATCAAGGGGCAATTATCGAAGCTTGTTCTCACACATACTGGCGTATGGCAGCCATTGATGGGTGTCGTGGCAAATTTGTAGTAAATCCAGTGCTGACATTTCTGCACTTCAGGTTATTATATTTTTTTATGGACCATCAGAATCGATCAATTCCAAAAGAATCCGTCCCTGATGAAGGGATAACCAAGCTAGATTCAAATGACACGAGTTCTTCCGGGCAACCCGGATCCACCACAGGATCTGCCCCACAGAAAAAGTTAAGTAAGGAAGAACAAATGGCAAAGTTTGAGGAAGCCATGAAAAATGAGGACTGGGGACACCAACCCTGTTAAATTGGCCGCTATCCCCGCGTCAAACTTTTAACCGACGCAATCTTGACTCGTCCGCGTGCGATTCCTACATTACACGGCTCATGTGGTGCATATCAACCACAGGAAAACGCGGTGTTTTGAACCTTCCTGAGATTGAACAAAAACATCGCGCCATTGAATAGAAGGATTTGAATAGTGAATATATCGATAGAAAATTTGGCTCCATGTAAGCAATTAATCCGTGTAGACGTACCGGAAGAAACGGTGAAGCAGAAAAT
>JBDQII010000026.1:0-20482 GCA_040264395.1 Verrucomicrobiota bacterium | reverse complement strand
GGCTGTTGCAACAACCCTTGAGGGTCCATAAAAAGCAGTTTTGGCGGTAATGGATCCTGATTCCAGCAAACAACATCTGCCCCCAAGGATTTCAGGGCCAACGTCAAAGCTAATTGAGACCCAATGCAGTCACCATCCGGGCGTATATGTCCCACGACGCAGAACGATTGGTGATTCTTTATTTCCTCGAGGATTCTGATGGCAGATTTTGGCGCTGACTTCATGATGGCGAATCGTTGGAATCTTCCAATTCATCAATAATACTCAGCACGTTGTTTCCTCTTTCAATGGAATCATCGAAGGAAAATTTGACCTGAGGTGAATACTTCATGACCACTCGGCAAGACATTTCCTTCTGTATTTCACCTCGGTGGGATGAGAGGTAAACCGAGGCTGCTTCTTGCTGGGTGACGGAGCCGACATGTCCCAGAAGAATCTTCGCGTGTTTCAAATCACCCGAAACAAACACTTCATGTACGGAGACCAATCCATAGGTCTCTATAGAGAGATGCTGTCTTAGTAGACCTCCTGCCTCCCGCTTCAATAACTTCCGAATGCGCTGATGTCTCAGAGACTGCATGAATCAATCAACTTTTGCCGATGCCCTAGAGCTTTTGCGCCACTTTTTCGAGGATATGCGTCTCAATGATATCGCCTTCCTTGTATCCGGTGAAGCCGTCAATACGAAGCCCGCATTCCATGCCCGTTCTCAATTCAGAGACCTCATCCTGAAACCTTCTAAGAGACTGCATGAGGCCCTCAAACAGTAATTTGTCCTGGCGGTAAACTCGTGTTCTTCCACGAACCAGTTTTCCATCGATCACGTAGCAACCTGCCACCGCACCCCCTTTGGACAGATCAAAAACTTTCCGGACTTCGGCTTTGCCTGTGATTTCTTCCTTCGTGATTGGATCAAGCAGCCCAGCCATAGCCTCCCGCATTTCATCAATCAACTCGTAGATGATGCTATACAGTTTGATCTGGACTCCTTCGCGCTTGGCCGTATCGGTAACGCCAGTGTCCAGTTTTGTATGAAAACCAATGACAACAGCTTGTGAAGCAGATGCCAGCATGATGTCTGAATCTGTCACCGATCCCACACCGTTGTGTATGACATCCAAATCTACCTTATCAGAGTTGATTTCATTAAGAGCATCCACAATGGCCTCGCAGGAACCTTGGGTATCAGCTTTAACAACGACTTTGAGTGTTTTGCTGGAACCCTCCTTGAGGGTGTTGAAAAGATTCTCCAAAGTGACTGCTTTGCGTCGGTCTGCTGATCTGACTCTTGCATTCTCAGCTCGTTCTTCGGCTAGTTTACGTGCCTGTTTCTCGGATTTGACTACATTGAATTCGAGGCCTGCTTCTGGCACACCATTCAATCCCAGGACCTTGACTGCCACGGATGGATCGGCAACTTTCAAACGTTTGCCTTCTTCATTGATCAAAGCCTTGACGCGCCCCCAGAATGGACCGCAAATCATTGAGTCGCCAACCTTGAGCGTGCCCTTGCGCACCAGCACTGTTGCAGTTGGACCACCCTGATCCATACCCGATTCAATGATATTGCCAGTTGCCGTTCGATTGGGGTTTGCTTTGAGCTCAAGGACTTCTGCCTGCAGTAGAACCATTTCGAGAAGCGAATCAACACCTTGTTTGGTAATAGCCGAAACGTCCGCAAAAATAGTTTCACCTCCCCATTCCTCACACATCAATCCTCGATCCTGAAGTTGCTGACGTGCTTTCATAGGATTGGCTGAAGGATGGTCGCACTTATTAACAGCAACGATGATGGGGACCTTAGCAGCCTTAGCATGATTTAATGCTTCAAGGGTTTGAGGCATGACGCCGTCATCTGCGGCAACCACCAGGATCACAATATCGGTGACATTCGCCCCACGTGCGCGCATTGCACTGAAAGCAGCATGACCAGGGGTATCAAGAAAAGTGATTTGCTGGATTTCCTCAGGACGTTCAGGGTGGGGGAAATGGATTGTGTAGGCTCCTATGTGCTGGGTGATACCTCCGGCTTCTCCTGAAGTGACATCAGACTTGCGAATGACGTCCAGGAGAGTCGTTTTGCCATGGTCAACATGTCCCATGATGGTCACCACTGGTGGCCTGTTAATAAGATCCTCGTCCTTGTCACTGTGGTCTAGTTTGACTTTTTCTTCGACCTTTGTAACACCTGCTCCTTTTTCCCGTTTTTCAACTTCGAAACGGAATCCATGTTTGGCGCAAACCTGTTTGGCAACCGGCTCATCAATTGCTTGATTCACCGTTGCAAAAACATTTAACTCCATCAAATCCGCAATCAATTGAAAAGGCTTGCGTTTAATTTGAATGGCCAAGTCTCGAATGATGATTGGTGGCTTAAGAGTGACCGCTTCGCCTTCGTCCGGAATCTTGTATTTCTGTACGAACTTAGGTTTGGGTTTATTGGCGGTTGATTGAGATGGAATGTTACCGCCAGTCTGAGAGCTTCCAGCATGGCCATGGCCGCGTGCATTGCCCTGCTGCTGAGGGCCTGCAGTCTCACGCTCTTTCTGTTTTGCCTTGCGTTTCTGTTCCCGTTCTTTTTTGCGATCTGCCTGTCGAGTCTGTTTGGAAGGACCGGATCTCGTAGGGAGCTTGATAAAACCAACTTTCGCACCCAAGCCCGGCTTCGTCTCATCCGTGGTCTCTGGGGCGGCTTCTGTCTCAGTATTCTGTTGTTCAGTTACTTCAATTGCCTTTTCAGGCTCGCTTTCAGGAGAGGAGGTTTCTGTGGTGTCATTTTCCTCATTTGATTCACTAATTTCTGTTGCACTTTCGGTTGAGTCTTCCAGAGCGGGTTGCTCGGGTTCAGGCTCATTGCCCTCGTTGCCGGATTCTTTCTGCTCCTCGCTCGAGGGTTCTTCTATGACCTCTTCTTTTTCCTCCTCGGGTGCATGGATGACCTTGATTGCCGGTTCCTCGGTGGGGAGTTGTTTCTCTACCGCAGGGACAGCAGTCTCCTCTGCATCTGGTTCTGCTTTTTTAACTTTTTCCTTGTCTTCTTTTGCCTGCTCATTATCGGCCTCAGGCTTTCCATCAGAAAGGTCTGGTGTCGGTGACTCAGCCCCATTGCCGCCTCCGCCCAGTTCCTTGATCAGGTACTCGGCGGTGATTTTGTCGATGGAACTAGAGGGGACCTTGGCGTTGGCAATCCCCAGTTTCTTGGCGTGGGCAATGACTTCTTTATTTGGTAAACCAAGTCTTCTGGCGATGTCGTATATACGAACGGGCATAAATTTTATGATCAAAGCCACTCCTCGAGGAAGAGGCTTCTGACAAACTTTTTCTTATTTTCGGATTATGTTATAAGTGATCTCTAGGAATCACCTTCAGAAGATGACTCCTCATTCTCCGCAGCGGATATCCGACTTTGTGTTTCGGTTCTAACCGACTCCAGTATGGTTGCGGCATCTTGGGCTATCTCGGGTATTTCACTGAGGTCGTCCAATTCCACCTGGAGGAGATCCTCCAATGTATGGAACCCGCTGTTGACAAGAGCGGTTGCCTGTTCTTCTGAAATTCCATCAATCGCAGCAAATGAATGGATGGCTTCGGCGACTTTTTCCTCAAAGCCCAGGGTCTTGACTTCCCTCGCTTGAATATCTACGTGCCAACCGCACAACTTGGAGGTGAGCCTTGCATTCTGTCCACGTTTTCCTATGGCCAGAGATAGTTGTTCCTCATCAACAACCACATTGAGCCTTCGACGGTCTTCATCGATGTTGATCGATTCTAACTTTGCTGGATTCAGGGCGTTAGCTACGAAATTTTCAATCTCAGGATCCCAGGGAATGATGTCCACTTTTTCATTGTTCAGCTCTCGAACAATATTTTTGACTCGTTGGCCTCTCAATCCGACGCAAGCGCCCACTGGATCCACTTTTTCGTCACGGGAATAGACTGCTAACTTGGTTCTGTAGCCAGGCTCTCTTGCGATTGCTTTGACCTCTATGGTGCCATCGTTGATCTCTGACACCTCAAGTTTGAAGAGTTTCACTACAAAATCGGGGTCTGCTCTACTCAGGATGATCTCAGGTCCGTGTGACCCAGTGTCTACCGCTTTCACGTAACAGCGAACACGCTCTCCGACCTGATATTCCTCGGTTGGAACCCGTTCGCGGTTTGGCAGTAGCGCTTCAAATTTCCCGAGATCCAGATAAACATCCGATCGCTCGAACCTCCGCACTGTTCCGCTGACGATATCCCCCGTCCGGTCTTTGAATTCGCTGTAAATCAGTTGTTTCTCTGCCTTGCGTAAATGCTGGAGCAAAGCTTGTTTGGCGTTCTGAGATGCTATACGACCAAAATTCTCGGGCGTAACTTCCATTTCAACCTCTGCACCGAGTTGTGCCTCAGGGTGGAATCGCTTGGCTTCTGCAAGCGAGATATGGTCGTGCTTTGATTCAGGTTTCTCCATGACGACCAAAGTCGCATATGCCCTGATATC
The DNA here is from genome assembly GCA_040264395.1 of Verrucomicrobiota bacterium. Taxonomy (GTDB): domain Bacteria; phylum Verrucomicrobiota; class Verrucomicrobiia; order Limisphaerales; family AAA164-E04; genus AAA164-E04. Next base: position 15,999 of record JBDQII010000026.1, on the reverse strand, counting down.
CCCGTTCTTGCGGTCTATTTGAACTCTCAGATTTCTTGCGGGGCCCACTGCTTTCTTAGCGGCTGAAATCAACGCTTCTTCGACAGCCTCGAGCAAGGTATCTTTGCTGATACCTTTCTCTCGCTCCCAGTATTCCAATATTGCTAATAAATCCGCATTCATGCGCGATTCCTTTCCCTTTTTAGAGAATAAAAAGAGCCGGCATATATCGCCGACTCAGGCGTGCCGCTTGATGCGACCTTGAATTGTTGTCCGAAAAACTAAATGGATGGGAGTACACCGTCAAGTTAGATTTATCTACAAACAGTGAACGATGAAGTCGAACAATCGGCAATTTTAGCCATCAGGATCCTGAAACTTCTCGTCCCTGAGGCATAAAAAAGCAGCGAGGTTACTTTCGACGACAAAAAGGGTTCCATGACTTGCGTTGACAGCGAATAGCACAAGCCCGATAATAGCCCTGATTTAAACGAGAGGCGGGTCTCTTGATATCTGAATCCCTGAATTGATAGAAAGCCATGCAAGAATTACCCCACAGAGCCCCGCGGGAGCAGTTGTCGGCTGAGCTGCAGTCAATCATCGAGGACGTCGAAGCACTTATCAGCGCAACGGCATCGGAGACAGGTGAAAAAGCCAATAATGCTCGAGCGAAGGTCAAAGATGCTCTTGAAAAGGCCAAAACAAGTTACGACGCACTTGAAGGGAAAGCACTTGCACATGCACGAGCAACCGATCAAGTAATCCGCAGGCACCCCTATGAAACTCTAGGCATTGCCGTGGCGGCAGGCTTATTCATAGGGCTTCTTATCAATCGCCGTTAACAAATATGGCTGCTGAACCGGAAAATCAATCTCAACCATCCGTTCTGGGGGACACAGGTTCCAAATGGCTACATGCTTTTTTTGGCGTCTTAAGATCGCGGTTGGAGCTTTTTCTTTTTGAATTGGAAGAGCAGAAGGTTCGTTTTGTCGAGTTGCTGTTCTGGTTGGTTTGCCTGATCATTTTTGGTCTGATTTTCCTTGGGGTCGCATCCGCAGCCGTTGTTTTTCTTTTGCCAGACGGTTGGCGAGGAACGGGAGCCCTCGTTCTAGCAACGATTTACGGCATCATCACTTGTCTCTCAATATGGAGAATTCGATCTATCGTTTCAAGGGAGTCGCCGCTGTTTGAGGAATCCATTGCTCAATTAAAAAAAGATCAGGCATGTTTTTCGGATCAAAAATAAATGTGAATGAGCTGCGCAAGCGGATGCTTGCATTGGAATGTGACACTCACCGGCTTGAATTGACTGAGAGGTGGCGGGACCTCGGCAGAGAAATCGGATTCGGTCCCAACAGTGATCATTCTCCAAAAGAAAGCGTTCGTCGATGGGGGCACTGGCTGGCGCCGTTTGGAGCATTTTTGCTTTCCAGATGGCTTCGGGCAAAATCCAAGCATTCAAACGACAGAGCCGTATCACCCAATCATTGGGGTTTTCTAGGGCAATTTTTCGACTGGATGGCCAAGCTTAGTCCGCGGGATAAGCATTGAATCTCAAAATTTGATGGAACAGGCCTCCAAGGAAAAAACGGAAAAGGTCAAGCCAAGGTCTCTCATCTCCCTTCTTTGGCCTTTTGATGAATTAAGAAAGCTAAGCGAGTCCGATAATCGCAATCTTCTGGTCATTACGACAATCGGTGTGGTGCCGATGGTCATTTTGACGCTTTTTTCGATGCTGATACAGGCGCAGATTGCCTATCTTTTAACTGGTTTATACTTCTCGGTTCTGTGGTCCATCCTCTTTTATAATCTGTTTCCCGCTCCTGCGATTCGTGTCAGCACTTCTCTATTTTGTTTTATTGGTACCGCGCTGGTATCGGTGAGCATACTTTCCCTGTTTTTTAAATTGCCCTTCGTAAATTTGCCGCTGGATTTTATTCAATCGCCCAGCCATCTGGGGCGATTTATGGGCTTCTGGCTTTGGGTAGCTCTACCTGAAGAGCTAGTAAAAGTGTTCATGTTATACGTACTCTCCAGACGACATGATATAAAGTTTCCAAGCACCTTTGCCTATTACGGAATGATTTGCGGTCTTGGTTTTGGAATTTACGAGGGTATGGATTACCAGATGACTGTTAATTTTGATTTAGCAGATGGTATGGAGGAGTATTTGTTCTTGAATTTATTGCGCCTGACAACACTACCTGTGCTTCATGCCGTTTGGACTGGCATAGCCGGTTTTTTTCTGGGATTTGTTTTTTTACATGGTCAAAAGAAATATTATTTCGTCCTGGTAGGGCTGGGTATTCCATCCGTGCTTCATGCTCTCTTCAATACTTTTAATCATACCGTTGCTAGCCTTGGCTTGGCTATCATGAGCGTCTTGGTTTTCAGTCTTTACTTCGCCAAACATGATTCTCTCAACTTTTATTTTCGGCAGCAGAGTAATCGCCACAAGGAGTGAATCGGTTGTTTAATAAAATCTAACTTGATTGATCGATCACAAATTGACCATAATCTTGCCCGTTCCAGTCTGGCGTTTTTTCCGGTCTGATTGGCAGTAACGAACATCCTTATACTAAATATATTGTGAAAGTTTTTAGCGGTACGTCCAATCTCCCTTTGGCGAACAAGATTACCGATTACATGGGGATTCCTCTCGGACGCTGCAAGGTCAGTGCATTTCCAGATGGCGAGACCTTCGTTAAAATTGAAGAGAACGTAAGGGGCCAGGATGTTTTCGTACTTCAATCTACCTCACCACCTACCAATCATCACCTCATGGAGATGTTCATCATGATTGATGCGCTGAGACGAGCCAGTGCGTCCAGGATCACGGCGGTACTTCCTTTTTACGGGTATGCGCGGCAGGATCGCAAGGATCAGCCCCGTGTCCCCATCACTGCCAAACTCGTAGCCAATCTCATCGTTAGTGCCGGGGCACATCGAGCTTTGACCATGGATCTGCATGCACAACAAATCCAAGGTTTCTTTGATATTCCTGTGGATCACCTATATGCGGCTCCCGTGATGTATGAATATCTTCGCAAGAAGAACATAGAAGATTTAGTGGTGGTGAGTCCTGACGCAGGCGGCATTAAGATGGCTCATGCTTATTCGGAGGTGCTCGGCTGCGGTCTGGCAATTGTTGCCAAGCGAAGAAAAAGCGCCACCGAAGTCGAGAGCATGACACTCATTGGTGAGGTTGACGGCAAGTCTGTTCTCCTTGTGGATGACTTAACAGAGACCGCGGGAACTTTGACGGAGGCTGCTTGTCTGTTGAAGGCCCAGGGCGCCAAGTCCGTTTTTGCCTGCGTTTCGCACACTCTTCTGAACGATCTTGGAATTGAAAGATTGCAGAAATCAGATATTGACGAGTTGATCACAACTGATACAGTCCACCGCTCTGCCGTCGAAGGCGTCAATATCACCACATTATCAGTGGCTGAACTATTGGGCGAAGCGATCAAGCGAATTCACAACAATTCGTCGGTCAATTCGCTCTTTGAATTTAATGGCGCTCGAACGAGCTAGGTGGAGACAGCATTTTTAACAGTGCAATCAAATTTAATCTATTAATTAAATGGAAGCGGTAGCTTTAAACGCCCAATCACGCAGTGAGCTAAGACGGACTCGAGTCAAAAAAATTCGAGCATCCGGTCTTTTGCCAGGAGTTCTTTACGGATGTCAGAAGGATCCCAAACCCCTTACGGTTTGTGCCAATGATTTTGAAAGAATGGTCAAACATTCTGCATCGGAAAATCTTTTGGTCAAGCTGGCCGTTGAAGGAGACGGTGGACACCTAGCACTGGTGCAAGAGGTGCAGCGTCATCCCTTGTCAGGTCTCCCTTTGCATGTAGATTTTCGAGCAGTGGTTGAGGACCAGCCTGTTATCTTATCCATACCTATTGAGCCTCGCGGTGAGGCTTTCGGTGTGAAAAATGAGGGTGGAAATCTGGAGCACGTACTCTTCAGCGTAAAAATCAAAGCATTGCCCAAAGATTTACCAGAAGTGATTCTCGTTGATGTTACCGAGCTTCGCTCCGGACAGACTTTGCATCTGGGAGACTTACCATTGCCTGAAAATGTTGAAGTCATTGGAGAAACAGGTATTCCGGCATTCTCTGTATCTATTGGTCGAACTGCTCGCTCTGAAGCATCGAAAGAATCGGCTGCCGAGGCAGAAGAAGAGGCTAAAAAGTAAATCCAATTGCTTTTTGTCAGGCCGCATTTAAGCGGCCCGACCAGTTTGGATCCCTTGCTCTGTTTGTTTTATGAGTTATCGGATGCTCGTCGGTCTGGGGAATCCAGGCAAGGGATACGAAAAAAACAGGCACAATGTCGGGTACATGTTCCTTGACAGATTGGCTCTTGTTTGGCGGGTTTCCTTTGCGGTTGAAGGTAAATTTCGAGCCGAGACAGGCAAAGTGGCCATGGGAGGTCATCAATGGCTGATGGTCAAGCCATTGACTTTCATGAACGCCAGCGGCGAATCAGTCTCGAGAATAGCACGTTATTATAAAGTTGCTACCAGTGATGTTCTTGTCATCTATGACGATTTGGACCTCCCTCTGGGGGCCCTGCGTTTGAAACCTGAAGGTAGTTCAGGTGGACACAACGGTATCAAATCAGTTGAATCTTGCTTGGGAACAAAAGCGTTTCCAAGATTGAGAGTCGGGATTGGAAGAGATCAAAGAGGGCACGAGGAAACTGTGCGTCATGTTCTCTCCGATTTCCCATCATCTGAAATGAATTTAATGGATCAAGTGCTTGATCGCGCTCTGGAGCAAGTGCAAGAGTGGGGCAGGTCGTCACTTGAAAAGGCAATGAGTCTTTACAATGGTCGAATCAATGGTCATGATTCGACTTAATTACTATAAAATTAACAACGATTTAAATTACTTAGCGGTTGTGAAACAATATCAGGGATTATTCATCCTCAATACAGCAGGAAAAGTCGAAGGTGCGGATGACGTGCTCTCTCAAGTGACTGAAGTCATCAATGGCGCTGGCGGAAAAGTCGGCGAAATTGAAAAAATTGACAATCGTCCCTTTGCGCGTGTCGCCGACAAAAAACACACCTCAGGCTTCTATGCCAAGGTTCCTTTTGAATTTGAACACTCAGAACTGGCCTCTCTTCAGGCACAATTGAATGATCGTGATGACGTTTTTCGCGTCATGGTCACACACGCTTGATTGTCAGTGCTGACTTTTTGATCTACTTCCAATGCCATCATTCAATAAAGTCATACTCGTCGGGAATTTGACGCGGGATCCAGAACTTCGGTATACGCCCAGTGGCAAAGCAATTGCCAAGCTAGGCTTAGCCGTCAACCGTTCATGGAAAACCGAATCCGGTGAAACCCGTGATGAAACGACCTTCGTAGATGTCGATGCTTTCGGCCGCCAGGCAGAGGTGTTGGGCCAATACCTTCGCAAGGGGCGCCCAGTGATGGTTGAAGGGCGACTCAAGCTGGACCAATGGGATGACAAACAAACAGGGCAGAAAAGATCGCGCCTTGGCGTTATCCTAGAGTCTTTTCAGTTTCTTGATTCAGGTGGGGGACGAAGCGAAGGAGGCGGAGAGAATTATGCTGGAGGAGCTCAGGCAGCACCACAGCCTAACCCCAACCCGGCTCCGCACACCAGACGACCCGCTCCGGACGGTACTCCGCCGATGGACGACGATGACGTCCCATTTTGAAAATGAGTCAATCCACCTGACTCACCTCTATCCTTTATCAACAACAAAAATACTAGTTAAGAATTAAATCAATATGGCAAAGACAGATGTAATCCTCATCAAAAAAGTAGATGGTTTGGGTGGCGAAGCGGATCAGGCAACAGTAGCTGCTGGTTATGCTCGCAATTACCTCATACCCCAAGGATACGCCATTCCATTGACCAATGCGAACAAGCGCCGTGTTGACAGCCTTCGAGATCGTCGTCAAAAGCGTGAGACAGAAGAGTTGAACCACGCCAAAGAACTGCAGGGCAGTTTAGGGAAATTGATTCTCAATATCCGGATGAAAACAGGAGAGGACGGTAAAATGTTTGGTTCTGTCACATCCCAGGTGATTGCTGAAGAGTTGATGAGCCAGTTCGAACTGGAATTGGAGCGTCGTAAGATCCTGCTTCCAGAGCCGATTAAATTTGCAGGTGAGCATTTAATTGAAATTAGACTGCACACGGATGTCACTGCCAACCTCAAGGTAGTCATCGAAGGAAGTGCTCCTATTCTGTCTGCTGCTGAGTAGTTTCTTTTCCTTGCTCAATACACATTTCGTAAAGCCCCGCTTCACATGAAGCGGGGCTTTTGTCTTTATTGTTTTTAATGCCATGAATTCTGAGTCCTTTTCAGCAAAACGTAATATGATAACGACCTGATTCAGGATTCATCAAAAGCTTGACCATACTTCTTCAATCAAGGTCAATGGACCCATGGTCAACATCAATCGACGAAAGTTTGCAAAGCAAAGTGTTCAAAGTGCCTTGATGTTCGGGATGGATCATTCCGTGTGGTGCTCGTATTTAAGAGCTGATTCAAAACAATCAGGATTTAAGACTGATGTTGCGATTATTGGTGGCAGTTTAGGCGGTTGTTCGGCAGCGTTTGCCGCTTTGCGGAATGGGCATCAAGTGGTTTTGACCGAAGAGACGGAGTGGATTGGTGGGCAACTGACATCACAGGGAGTGCCCCCAGATGAGCATCGTTGGATTGAGTCATTTGGCTCCAACGCATCCTATCGTGAACTACGGCGACGGATTCGAAACTACTATCGAACAAACTATCCGCTAAAACACGCTCAGCGGCAGAAATGGAAGTTGAACCCAGGTAATGGCTCTGTTTCACGACTCTGTCATGAGCCAAGAGTTGCGCTCGCTGTGCTTTTGGATTGGTTGGCTCCATATCTCAGTTCAGGTCAGCTTATTATATTGAATCAATGCAGACCTGTTGGAGCAGAGGTGAATGGTGGTCGGATTCAATCTGTTGAAGTGTTCAGTGAAAAATCAGGAGAAAAAAGTGTCATAGAAGCGCCTGTCTTTATTGATGCAACCGAGCTGGGTGATTTACTGCCACTCGCAAAAGTCGAATATGTCGTTGGAACGGAATCCAAAACTCAAACGGGTGAAATGCATGCCAGCGAATCCGCCCGACCTGATAACCACCAAGCCTTTACCATGTGTTTTGCCATGGATCATATGGACGGTGAAAATCACGTTATTACGAAACCTGAACGCTATGGTTTCTGGCGCAAGTTCATGCCTGACCTGAGCCCTGCTTGGCCAGGTCGTCTGTTGGATTGGACATACACTCACCCTCGCAGTTCGGAATCAAGGTTACTTGGTTTTAATCCTGGTTCTGGCGGTTATAAGGGGATCATTAATCTGTGGAATTATCGCCGAATATTAGCTCAGTCCAACTTTGAAACTGGCAGTTTCAAAAGCGATATCAGTTTGGTGAATTGGCCGCAAAACGATTATTTCCTTGGCTCGATTATCGATGTTGAGCGAGAGGAGTTTCTTAAACACGTGTGGGAGGCAAAGCAATTAAGTCTGTCCTTGTTGTATTGGATGCAGACGGAAGCACCTCGGCATGATGATGGGCAAGGGTATCCGGGCTTGAGACTTCGGCCCGATATCATGGGGACCGAGGATGGTTTGGCAATGTATCCGTATGTGAGAGAGTCACGAAGGATTCAGGCAGAGTATACGGTCACGGAACAAGATTGTGGTCTTGAGCAACGCATGGCCTCAACCGGCATGGGCAGGGCTGATGTCCGCGCCGAATCCTATTCAGATGCAATTGGCATTGGAAGTTACCCGATTGATTTACATCCCTCGACAGGTGGTGACAACTACATTGATTTTGAAACCTTGCCTTTCCAAATTCCTTTAGGAGCGTTGATTCCCAAGCGCATCGAAAATTTAATTCCTGCCTGCAAGAATATAGGAACAACTCACGTGACCAACGGCTGCTACAGATTGCATCCAGTGGAGTGGGGGATTGGTGAAGCAGCGGGGCTTCTGGCTCATGAAGCTTTGAAATCCGGTCAGCCCATTCGATCTATCAGGAACCAGAAAAAACATCTCAATAATTTTCAGGCAACTATCAAAAAACAAGGCGTGGAATCCGAATGGCCAGATATGGCTTCTTAACTCTATGACTATCAGCATCTGCTTTGCTCAATCGATTCGTTGCCTCACCATCAAGTGCATCCTACCATTCGTCAAAAGTAGTAAATCAGGTTTCTGATGCAGACATGGCTTTTTCGGCGTTGAGCCATGTCAATGGCATGCGAAGATGGGTTTCCGTTTTGAATGGAACCACAATCGATGACAGGGCCTCATTTATTCTCCACAGCGGTCGCTCCATCTTGAGTGTTCCCTTTTTCGTTAAAAAGGTGCTAGGACTGAATCAATAAAAAATTTTGAAAACTATTAAAAAACCAAGTAATCTTTTCTACTAATCCCAACGTGGAGGAAACAAAAGTTATGGTTTGATTACAGCAATGTATGCGTCTTCATAAACTCGATGAGAGCTAGAATATATCATGGTTGTGTGCTGCTCTTCAGTATGAATGTGTGCCTTGCGATGGGCCTAGTTGCGCCGGGGTCAAGACCTCCCTCCAAGGTTCCTGATGAAGCCCCTCCGATGGAACAAGCAAAGGTGAAGTCTCTTGATGAGTTTTCGATAAAGGAAATCAGTCCGGGTGTTTTGGAACCAGGCAACGTTCGGCTGAATCAAGCGCAGCGATCGATCACTTTTCCAGCGAATGTCAACATGCACGAAGGCCCTATCGAATACCTTTTAGTGACATCCTATGGTAAAGTGGATGAAAGTAACTTTTGTTTTTAGCGATCAGGAGGGGGAACTATCAAACTGAGCCCAGTTTTGGATTCAATAATTATGAGTGTAAATCAACTTAAACGATGGACCGCGTTGATCCTCTATGTAGCGAGTATTCTCTCGCTCAATGTTTCCGCGGTGGAATCAGATGAAATTAGATCGCAGGTTTCCAAGTTAATTCAGCGTGGTACGAAATGGCTGGAATCTTCTCAAAACCAAGCCGGATGGTGGTCCACAGCGGATCACCCGGCTGTTACGGGGCTGGCTTTGGTGGCAATGAAGGGAGATCCTTCGGGGCTGTTTGAATCCAACGAACATCCTGCTATTAAAAATGCCCTGAAGTATATTGACTCTTGTTACCACGAAGATGGAGGTATCTACCGAATTAATCTGATTACCTACAACACTGCTATATGTCTGATGTCAATGGTCGCTGCAGGAGATCCCTCCTTAGATGAACGCATTTTGAAATCACGAGAATACTTGATTGGAATGCAAAGTGATTTCGGGGATAAAGGAGTAATGGACCATCCTATGGATGGAGGCATAGGCTATGGTTCTAAGTATGACCATTCTGATATGGGAAACACGCTTCAGGCATTGGAAGCATTGCATTACAGCCAGCACCTTGCGCAAGACCAGTCTTCTGCCAAAAATCAGAAGCTCGATTTTCAAGCAGCGATTCAATTCCTTCAAAATTGCCAAAACCTGACATCCGTCAACAAACAGGATTGGGTCTCGGATGATGAAACCAACAAGGGTGGTTTTATTTACTATCCTGGTCTCAGTAAAGCAGGGGAGTACAAAGATCCCCTGACCGGTCGAGTCGCCTTGAGATCCTATGGGAGTATCAGTTATGGTGGGTTGTTAGGCTATGCCTATGCCAAACTAGGCAAGGAATCTCCGCAGGTTCAAGCGGTTCTGGGTTGGTTGAAAGCAAATTATACCCTTGAAGAAAATCCTGCGATGGGGCTGCAGGGTTTGTTTTATTACTATCATACCATGGCCAAGGCACTGACCGCATATGGCGTAGATGCTCTTCAACTTAAAAACGGAGAAACCGTTGATTGGCGAAAAGAATTGGCCAACAGACTGGCGCAGCTCCAAAACGAAGATGGTTCATGGATAAATGAGAACGGTCGTTGGTGGGAGCGAGATCCTGCTTTGGTGACTAGCTATGCCGTACTGGCGCTTGAGAAGATTTATTACAGTCTGGACTGAATGGATTCTCTGCACGTAAGTGCAAGAACCGGAAACTATTGCTCTTAAAGTGCATTAGGTGTAAAAGTTTTTTCAAACAGGTTTCTTTCAGACATGTTCGTCTGCTTTTCTGAAGAGGAGTAAAGAAAATATCAAATAGGTGTCAGGTAAATCCCGGGTGAAAAGTTCATGGCACGAGATGTTGAAAGAAAATTCTAATCAGCCTCATGAACCTGAAATTCCTGATAAGCAGCAGGCATCTGAGCCTTAAGACCTAGAGTTGATTCCCTGACGTTTTGCCATGCTGGCGAAGACACCCCCTTTTTGAATCAGGCTGTCAAAAGAGCCATCTTCCACAATGGCTCCTTCTGCAAGGACAATGATGCGGTCCATCTGCTGCAGCGTGGAAAGTCGGTGGGCAATGCAGATCACCGTCCGGTCTTTTGCTAATTCATCGATGGCATTTTGCACTTCACTTTCCGATGCTGAATCCAATGCAGCTGTCGCTTCGTCCAGAACAAGAATAGGCGCATCTCTGACGAAAGCTCGTGCGATGGAAATGCGCTGACGTTGGCCACCCGACAAAGAAGTGCCGCGTTCTCCCAGGATTGTCTCATAACCTTCGGGAAGGTTTTGAATGAATCCGTCTGCATGTGCATTCATGGCGGCTGATTGGATGGCTTCGTTGGAGCTTCCCTCCTTACCGCACCCAATATTGTCAAAAACAGTTTGATCGAATACAACGACATCTTGGCTTACCAAGGCCATCAGCTGGCGCAGTTCTTTTTGGCTGTAATCTCGAAAATCAATACCATCCAGTTTGATCGTCCCTTCTGTGGGATCAAAAAAGCGAAAGAACAGATTGATCAGCGTGCTTTTGCCGGATCCACTCTCACCCGCAATTCCCAATTTTTGACCGCGTGGAATGTCAAGGTTTAGACGGTCGATCACTTTGGCTTGATCGTAGGCAAAAGAAACATTTTCAAAGGAAATGGAACGTTTGAATTGGCTCAATGCAACCGCCGATTCGCATTCGGTGACACTTGGTTTTTCGTCGAGCACTTTCATAAGTCGATCCACTCCGATGCTCGTTTTCTCAATCAGGACATGGAGGTTAGCCAGTTTCTTTACCGGTGAATAGAAGGTGGCCAATGCGCCAAAGAAGACGACCATGTCGGACATAGAGCGCTCTGTAGCAACCACGAAAAGAATCAATCCCCCCATAGCCGAAACCCCCATGAATTCAACCAAAGGGCCCACCTTTTCCTGAGAGCGGATAGTTTTCATGGTGTGACCGAACAGGCGCCTTGAGAGAATGCCGAAGCGGCTTGTTTGCAGAGATTCAAGACCGTAGGCTTTGACGATTCGGATGGATTGCAGCATCTCAACAATCAAACTGGATTGAGTGACATTGGTTTCTACTGCCTTGCGACTGGCTTTCCTGGCTTTTTTTCCGAATACAAGAATCGCAATGAGCACAAATGGTAGGATGAAAAAAAGCGACATCGTCAATTGCCAGTCGAGGATAAGCATCAAAAAGAAAACCGAAATTACGGTCATGGGAGAAGTAATACTGTTGCGAACACCCGAACTGAGGCAAACTTGAAGCATTGCTGTGTCTCCATTGATGCGGGTCAGCATATCTCCCATTTTGGATCGATTGAAATAATCCATTGATAAGCCGCTTAATTTGCCGAATACCCGGATGCGTAGATCGTTAACGACCCGTTCTCCCACCCAGCTGATCCCATATTTTGAGATAAATTCCATTCCTCCTCGAAAACCTGCCACGAGGGGAACGAGCAAACACGCTCCAAGGATTTGCCGCAGGGTGATGTCCTCTCCATAACCAGGAAGCCATTCTTTGGATAATGCCTCAGAATATTGCTGCAAAGTTTCTTTCTTTGCCATCGCTGCATCGATCCATTCGCTGGCAAAGCCCGCATTTTGTGACAATGGTTCGATGTTGGATTCGACAACAATTTGAGTTTTTGGGGGTTCCAGTCGATGGAGTACTGCTTTGATGGTCCAGAGCACGAAGGCATTTGAAACTCCAAAACACACAGCAGCGAAAACGGAAATCCAAAGACGCATTTTGTAGGGCCGAATAAAGGGCCAACTGAATCGCAATATCGCAAGAGCTTTATCCACGTTTTTTATGCATTGAGTTTTGTCTGATTGATACAGAAGGGGTGATTTTGTTGAGCAAAGACATCATTACATTCCTTGCTACTCTCACGGCCACCCATTTCATAAGCAGGCATCAGAACCAAACTTGAGGCGAAAAGCAACAAGCGTTTTGTGGCTTTAGTGATCAGAAGCTTGGATCGGGCCAATGTACTCCACAGCCACGACGATTCGATTAAACCAAATTCGGCTGAAGTGCCCTTCTCGAGCCTTGGTGATATACAAGCATGTCCAGAGGTAGTTGATGTTTGATTCTGGGATCGATCGCCAGGCGAAACCCTCCAATGATTCCTGGCTTTTGGAATCAGCGCTCCACCCATCTCCTTTCCATTTCCCTCAGGGAAATTCATGCCCAATGTGATTGATGATCCGGCCTTCATGTCCTATTAATTTACCATCGATCCAGAAAGTTTGTTCTCCGTTTTTTCTTTCTGGTGGATCGTTGAGTTTTATCATCATTTCGGCACAAATCCATTTTTCCCCGGAGATCCAAGGGCTGGAAGCATCCTGAATAAATGGCGTTCCCCAAAATGCTCCATTCCCATGCTTTCGCATGCCGTGTCAGTAAGAGTAGAAATCCCGGTCCCCTCCAAGATGGGTGCCGAAGTGGTGTATGGGGCAGCAATCGGAATCGATGCGCACATACCAGCGTGCAAAAAGCTGCTGAAGTCTTGAAGGAAGTCTCCGGTAAAGGTGAGCGCCTGTTGCTCTTCCACCTTCGTGAGTGATTAATAAAGATTGTTATGATTCAATTCTGTCAGGCGATTCAATCGATAAACAAAGGTTTGCTGGATCGTCGATGCTTTCCCATCGTTCCAGGAAAACATCCAAACCTTTTTCTGGAAAATATTCAGCGAAAAACGCCGATGGATCAGCCGCTGTGCCTTCGTCGTTTGGGTGCTTTTAAACAATACCGGCGTTTTCTTCAGGAAGGGAAGCGCCGAATGCCTGGATGGTAAAAAAACAGGCTGGGATCAGTAGCAGAAGAGAGAAAGGATGCACATTTGTGGGTTCTTTGAGATGATTGTGTCTGATGCAAACCTGGACAGCTTACTGCTTAATCTCTTTATATGTGTTCAGTTGCTCCATCAGATCACAATGAGGTGTCGTTTGAAATCGGTAACCTAAACAATCCCAGCGTTTTCAGTTTTTTCTCCAATGCTTCAAATTTCACAAGACCCTGAAATTGAGTATGAATGCGCCCTTCACCATCAATAATGAATGTTTGAGGGATGGCCGAGAAATTTCCCAGCTCGTCCACAAGTTTTCCGTTCCCCATGAGCACGGGGTAATTCAACTTCTGAGTGCGCACGAACCGTTTGACAGGACCCAATCCTGAATCAAGAGATATTCCCAGAACGACAACATCCTTGTCTTTGTAGTCATCGTGGAGCTTCATGAGGTCGGGTATCTCTTCACGACAGGGAGGGCACCATGTGGCCCAGAAGTTCAAGATCACAATCTTTCCCTCATACTTGGATGACGAGACACTCTTTCCATCCAATCCAACGAGTTCCCATGTGGGCGCTTTTTTGCCAATTTGAGTCTGAACTTCCGATGCTTTTGATGACATCAGGGAAAGGCACAAGGATAACCCAACAAGGCTCATCCAAAGGGTTTCATTCCAGCGATGATTTGATTGTTTCATATATCAATATCCTACAGTTTTGATCATGCCAATTGTTCTGCATCCTATTATGGAACTGGATTCTAACAAGTTAATTATAATCGACAGCAGTGGCATGCGATGAGTTCTTTTTGGATGAGGTTCGAAGCCAAAGGGCCATAAATCCAAGATTCCATCAACATCATACGGGTCACGTAGATCGGATCGTCTCGATCCGTGTTGCGTGTTAGAAAAAGGGAATGGAGATACGTCAGTTCTCCATGCCTTCATTGGTGCGGGGGCCGGAGGTATTCAAGCCACAATGATCTTGTGACGGAGGCGTCCCCGCTGCTACACCTGCTGCGGTTTTTGAAGCGGCGTGCTGCTCGCCTCGCTGGTCCCCCAAAGCCATCCCAGAAGCAGAAAATAGGGCCATGCGATTGCCGGTATGTACAAGCCGAATTCAATGAAATTTTGCAGCGCAAGCGCCACCAAACCCAACCAGATGACCTCGCGAATGGGTTGGTCCCCCAGTTTCTTCGGGCGTAACCAGTAAAGTGAACCAAACATCCACACCGCGTAGACGATCGCGGAAGGCCACCCGGCATCGGATGCTTGCTGGAGATAATCGTTATGGGTCAGTCGTGTCATCTCTGCTCCATCCGTTTTTGTTTTGGAAAATGCACGCATGAATGTACCCGGACCTGTGCCAAGGACAGGGTGATCGAGACTGGTTTCCCACGCAGCCCTCCAATACTCAAAACGCGCTCCAACGCTTGTGGCTCCTTTTTGGAAATAGTCCTGATACTTCCAGGAAAAAAGCCCACCCCCGCCCATCAGCAGGACGAAAACCAGTCCCACCTTTAAGGCTCTCGGAACTTTTGCAAAGAGAAATGCCAGGCACATGACGATCATTGCAACCAGCCAGCCCCCTTTGGAGCCAGACCAGTAAATGCAGGCGATCGCCCAGAGGGCAAAGCAAGCCAAGATAAGTAAGCGTGATGGCGTTTGTAACCGCGCTGTGGCATTCCACAGGCAGAAGAGCGATAATGGCAACAGGAGGAGAATGGCGGCTGCTAAGGTGTTTGGGTAAAAAAGCGTTCCAAAAATGCGGTTTTTTCCGATTTTTTCAAGAAACGCCAACTCTCTTTCCAAGGGTGAATCCCCCTCACCTGCATACTCCAGTCTGGAACTGAGTCCATATTCGGTAGCTACATTTTTCAGCAGATTCGGATCGCGACGCACAGTTTGGAGCCACTGTTGATCTGTCATGGCTTTTTTGAGGAAAGCTTCGGGGTAGGATGTCTGCCAATGGTTTTGTTGATAGATCATTTGGCGTGTCGCTTCCAGTCCACCAAACTTCTGTTCGGTACCTGACCACATGGTCATGACTAATCCAATGGTTGCCATGATGGAGATTCCACGAAGACTGTCACATCTGGACAATAAAAAATACCCCCCGTAGAACAATCCAATCAGCACGATGAAATGTGCAAGTACTGTTTGAGTTAACGGTTTGTCCACCGTGAATAAACCTGATAGAAACTGCCAGCCTAACCAGATCAGAGGTAGCCAAAGGAATTTTGGAAACGTCGACTTACGGAAGGGAAGGACACGTATCCCTATCAGGAGCCATGCAGCAAACAAGGCGTAAGCAGTTTCCATGGGCCACGCGAAAAAAATCCATTCAATCCATTCCTTTGGAGTCTCTAATTGATCTTGCAGTATGACCGGAGTTCCAAACTTGAGGATCCCCAGCATCACGAGCATACCGGAGATCCAGGTGAAAGCACGGATGCGAAATGATTTCAGCTGATCGTCTGGATCTTTGGTTTTTGAGTTGGACATCAAAGATGCAGGATTCCTGTCTGAAGCCTTGCTGCTGT
This sequence comes from Verrucomicrobiota bacterium, assembly GCA_040264395.1. Classification (GTDB taxonomy): domain Bacteria; phylum Verrucomicrobiota; class Verrucomicrobiia; order Limisphaerales; family AAA164-E04; genus AAA164-E04. The sequence goes on along the minus strand of JBDQII010000026.1, from coordinate 290 downwards.
TTTTTGAATTGATGGGTGATTTCGGCATGAAGATGGAATCGGCTTGAGATCAGAGATTCAACTTGAGCAAATGAACCTCGAGAGCAAGGGTTTCCTGCACATTGGAGTGAAGGACACGCTGAAGCTTTTCAACAAGGCGAATATTATCTAGCAGCTTCCCTGCATCCGTTCGTGTTGCCAGCGCATGAGTGAATGGTGCGAGGTCGGGAAAGGTCAAAGTGGAGGTCTCGGCTTGCAGGGAAAGCAACCATGCATCCCGCAGCCACCACTCCAGTGCGTTGAACACATCC
>JBDQII010000025.1:0-20617 GCA_040264395.1 Verrucomicrobiota bacterium | reverse complement strand
TGATTCGTGCCACCGGCGCGTCGTGAAAAGTCCTTTGTTCAACGGCACCTTTCGTCATGGTTGCCTTGCCCATCATGGCCAGGGAAATGCCGAAAACAACCGATCCTTCCATCTGACTACGGATCCGTTCCGGGTGCACTGCCAGACCACAGTCGATAGCAAGGTCCACCTGTTCGATCAATACCTGGCGTCCAAGAACCCTCACGCGCACAGCAATGGCGATGTAACTCACGAAGCTCCGGTGTACCGCGATACCCTGACCTTGCCCCGCAGGAAGTGAACGGCCCCAGTCCGCACTTCTGGCCGCCGTGTTGAGCACATGCTTGAGACGAGCTGTGTCAACGGGATACTTTTCAATGGGCGCACCGTAATTCGAATACTCGGCACCTTCGGCCTTGAGATCGATCTTGCGATCCCTGCCAATAACCCTGTTGAGATATGTCAAAGGGTCAATGCCGGCTCTTGCTGCCAGTTCATCGACAAAAGAATGAATCGCAAAGGCATGTTGAATGTTGGCGACCGACCTCAACCAACCGATACGGACATGCGCGGATGCAGGACCGTTTTCACAAAGGATATTTGGAACATCAAAGGGCAGATCGCTGAAACCCATCCCCATTTCACCTGCCGAAGCCTGAACGACTCCTTTGGCGAATGTCGAACTGATCGACGGAAAAGCAGTGCGCATTCTCCAGGCCTCAGGGTAGCCATTTTTGTCAAGGCCAGCTTCCAGTTTCAAGGCTGCAACCGAGTGGAAGTAATCGTGCTGAATGTCGTCCTCACGAGTCCAGACAACCTGGACAGGCCTTCCAACTTTTTGTGAGAGCAGAGCTGCCTCTGCCACGTAATCCGGTTTTGATTTGCGCCCAAACCCGCCGCCCAGAAGGGTGACGTGAACGGTCACCTCAGACGCCGGGATTTTGAGTGCAGCAGCGACAACGTCCTGTGCTGCCTGAGGATTCTGAGTGGGAGCCCACACAATGCATCTGCCATCCTTGAAGTCAGCGGTAGCGACAGGCGGTTCCATGGGTTGATGCAGGAGGTGTGGAGCATAATAACTGGCCGAATGGGTTGTCAGGCCCTTCACTGCCTCCTTGTAATCACCTTTCTGACGAACCACGACTCCCTCCTTCTCGACGGTGGCCATGAGTTCATCCCTGTAGGCATCAGAATCATACTCATCGTGTTCCGATGTTCCCCACTGCGTGTTGAGTTTTTCCCGGCCTTTGATCGCAGCGTAGGTGTTGTCGGCAAGCACGGCGATACCGCCGAGCGCCTGGAATGCGTGCGGTGCCTTGAAAGGAGCAATGGTAACGACTTGGCTTACCCCCTTGACGGTCAATGGTGCCTCCTCGTCAAAATCTTTCCATTTGGCCCCAAGGACCGGGCTTCGTTCAACAACCGCGAAAAGCATGTTTGGTAGACGAACATCAGCGCCAAAGACTGCCTTGCCTGAAACCATGTCCGCAAAGTCCACGACCTTTTTTCCTTTGCCGATGTAGGTTCTTTCGGCTGCTGCCTTGAAGACCAGTTCATCCGTTTCTGGCAAAGGAAGCTTGGCGGCTTCGACGACGAGTTCCTTGAAGGCAATGCGCTTGCCTGATTCCTTGTGGATCACATGACTGGCATTGCGTTGACAAGTGCCAGGGTCGACATTCCAGCGGGCAGCGGCTGCCTGATTCAGGAGGAATCCCGCTGTTGCCCCGGCAGTACGCATGCGGTCAAAAAACTTCCAGATACTGCGTGATCCATCCGTGTTTTGAGATCCAAATTTCTTGTCTCCAGTCGCCTGCTTGATATCCACATCTTCCCAGTCTGCTCCCAATTCATCTGCAATGACCATGGGTAAAACCGTGCGAATTCCGGTGCCCATTTCGGATCGGTGCGCGTAGATCTGTATGGCGCCACCTGGCTCAAGTGTCAGAAAAATATCCGGGCTGAGATTTTCCGCTGAACTTGTGTCGCCCTTGGCGGAAAAGCCCAGTATGAGGCCCGAGCATGTCATACCGCTGAGCCTGAGAAAGTCACGCCTGCTGAAGGATGCAATGGTATTCACTGGGAACCTCCCTGGACGGACTTGATGGCTTCCCGTATTCTGCCGTAGGTGCCACAGCGACATATATTGCCAACCATGGCATCGTCAATATCTTCATCTGACGGATTGGGATGTGAATTCAGAAGAGATACCGCCGACAGGATTTGCCCCCCCTGACAGTAACCACACTGGGGGACATTTTTTTCCTGCCAGGCCTTCTGAAGTGGGTGGTCTCCATTTTCCGAAAGCCCCTCAATGGTGGTCACCTTTTTTCCATCCAGGGCGAGAACAGGGAGCTGGCAGGAGCGTACTGCATGATTATCCACCAGAACGGTGCAGGCGCCGCAAAGCCCCTTGCCACAACCAAATCGCGTACCTGTTTTCTGGAGTTTGTCGCGCAGGAACCACAGAAGAGGCATGTCTTTTTCCTCTGTTTCCACCACACGTCCGTCAATTGTTAACGTCGTCATCTTGAAGGATTTGTTGTTTCCGTCTTCAGTCACACCATTGAGCCATGCTGAAGTGTGAAAATCTGATTTCTAATGTGCTACCATCCTGTCGCTTACACAACTTGGATACAAGTAAAAACGATGGTATTCAGCAGCTGATAGATGATTGAACACTTTGATGTTCAACGGAGGAGATTGATTCAAATGAAACTTAATTAATGATCGAGCGTGAACTTGATCGTTGCCTCTTGAACATCAAAGCGTGTGCCAAAGGATCATCGAAGTTTCATTCCACTTTTCCAGCAGGTTCATTGCCACTGAAAAACGGCATCGTGGCTTCACCAGGTGCCTGAATGCCGTCTTTTCGAACCACGGTCAGGAAGGTTTTCCAGAGTATTTTGATATCAAGCCACAGTGTGCGGTTGTTCACATACCAAACGTCCAATTTGAATTTCTCATCCCAGGAGAGGGCATTTCTCCCATTGACCTGCGCCCACCCGGTGATTCCCGGAATGGTTTCGTGACGCCTGGCCTGCTCCCTGGAATACAAGGGTAAGTATTGCATGAGAAGGGGACGCGGCCCTACGAAGCTCATTTCGCCTTTGAGAATATTCAACAGTTCAGGAAATTCATCCAGCGAAGTCGCACGCAACCAGCGTCCGAAAGCAGGAAGTCGATCTGCATCGGGTAGTAACTGGCCCTGTGCATCCCTTTCGTCCGTCATGGAACGAAACTTAATGAGTTTGAAAGACTTCCCATCGCGACCCGGCCTTTCCTGCTGGAAAAAGACGGGAGAGCCAAGCCGAGAGCGCACCAACAAGCCCACCACAAACAACAAGGGCAGCCAAAGCGGTGCAGTGATCGAAGCCAGAACAAGGTCAAAACAACGTTTTACGAACATGCTGATACCCATCAAAAGTATGTAAGCGACTCAAGTCAATCCTCCACTGTGGCATACGTCCATCATGTTGACATGTTTATCGATATTCTATCATGCACAAAAGGATGCTCAGAGCGACATGCTCTCCGCTCATTTCAGATAACGGTCGAACCACACTCCAAATTCCTGAAGGTCAAAAATCATCGTCCACCAACCGTGGTCCCCTCCTTGATGGACTCTGAGTTCGATCGTGTTTCCTAATTTTCGGACTTCTTCCACATATCTCTCTGACTGATCCAGAGGCGTCAGATTGTCCTCGTCTCCATGGTAGATCAAGGTGGGTGGAAGACGGTCGTGAACATGATAGATAGGAGAAGAGTCACGTCCGATTTGTGTCCATTTTTCCATGTTCGTGGCATCTGGACCAAAGGCCTCCACATAGCTTTTTGGAGGGCCACCATCACCGGGGTTCTCTCTTGAAGATCCGAGATTCAACAAATCAGTCACAGGATAAAAAATGGCAACCGCCTGGACGGCACTGCTCACTCGGTCAACCGGATCCTCTGCAGCAGCTGAACCCATTCCTCCGGTCGTGGCAAGCATGAGGCTGAGGTGACCACCCGCACTGCCTCCTGTCACTCCCAGCCGTTCGGGATCGATTTGATATTTTTTGGCATGATAACGAACATATCGGATTCCCTTATGCATGTCCTCAATGATTTCCATCACGGTAGCATCTGGCTGCGAGATATGACTGATAGCAAAAATGGTGTACCCCCGCCGAAGCAAGGGCGCCATCATCTCAATGGGCGTCGAACCCGGAGGGCCCGATTTCCAACCCCCACTGACCATGAGGGTAATCCCCAAACCATTCGACCCGATCTCCGGACGAATGATGTCCATGGTCAATTCTTTTCCATGTCGATGCCCGTATATCACACCATCCGTTCGTATCACTTTTGGATGATAAAAAAACCAGAAATCCACACCCACCAAAAGTAAGGCGAAGACAAGTAAGACCAGTAACAGGCCAATATTTTTAATCCATTTCATGAAGACCAATCATGTTAAAATCAAGAATCAACTAAACCCATTCCCAATCATTGAGGCAGTGCAAAACAATAATAAGCATCCCCTTTGCCCGTACCTGGTTTCCCGCCACCTCCAGCCGCAATCACAATGTATTGGCGACCGTTTAACTCGTAGGTTGCAGGTGTAGCGTATCCGCCAAATTCCATTTGATACTCCCACAAAAGTTCCCCTGTATCTTTATCGAAAGCATGGAAACGTTCATCCATTGCGGCACCAATGAAAACCAATCCACCTTTTGTAACCACAGGACCTCCAATGTTAAATGTTCCGGTCGAAGGCTCGCCCCGCTTTTCGAGTTCAGGATATGTTCCCAATGGCACCTGCCACTTGATGCGACCCGCGCTGAGATCCACTGCGTTCAAGGTTCCCCATGGGCGTTTATTTACTGGGAATCCTTCAGGATCACGCCAGTCATGATGGCCGGTGGTCACCACGGGAACATTTTCGGCATAACTCAAATTCAAATCTTTTGTTTCAATCTGTTCATCCTTTCCCTCACCCAGCAAAAAGGCAATCACAGCTCGTTTTTCCAGCTCACTGAAAGAGGCAAATGATGGCATTTGACCGCGCCCGGTTTCCATCAGCTGACCTATTTGAGCAGCATCTAATCGTTCACGCACCTTTTGAAGGGACGGTGAGGCGGGATTGACGGGTGAACTCATTCCATGACAAAAAGCGCACACGGCACGATATACATGGTTACCCAGTTGATTGAGTGACATCCGCTCTTTGGGTCGAGACGCCACCATGGAAGTCCACTCTGCTTCGTTACTCACGTTCACAATCACAGTATTCGAATCCACATCGAAAGCCGCCCCACCCCATTCACATCCTCCGTTGAACTGAGGTAGCACGACGGATTTTTGATAAGTCGGGGGAATGAACACATCGCCTGTCAGCATATCCTTGAGATCTTGGCGAACTCTGGCAGTGGCCATTCCATTTAATTGAGTGACGTTCTCAGCATCCATTCGAGTCATGGCCAGACGAAATGCCTGCGGAGGAAATGGCTGAGTTGGGGAACTGAATTCTCCGGGCATATCAGAAGCAGGCACGGAAACCTCTTGAACTGGATACACAGGCTCACCAGTCGTGCGGTCAAGAACGAACAGATGCCCCATTTTGGTTGGTTGAACCACCACATCGATGTTTCTTCCATCCTTGTTCAAGCGACCGAGCACCGGTGGGGTGGGTAAATCATAATCCCACAGATCATGGTGAACCGCCTGAAAATGCCACAATCGTTTGCCCGTATTGGCATCCAGAGCCAACGTACAATTACCGAATAGGTTTTGCCCTGGGCGATTGCCACCCCAACTATCATAGGCCGGAGAACCCGTGCCACAGAAAAGAATCCCTCTCTCTGCATCCAGAGTAAATCCGCCCCAGACATTGGCGCTCCCTACTTGCTTCCAGGACTCCGGACCCCATGTCTCATAACCAAACTCACCTGGGTGAGGTATGGTGTGAAAGATCCATTGACGAATCCCGGTGCGCACGTCAAATGCCCTGATATGACCCGGTGCACAAGGTTGAGGCCCTTCGCCAGTGGTTGACCCCAGAATCAATAAATCTTTCCAGACAAGGCCCGGTGTGTTGTTGCCGATGGAAAAAAAGAAGACATCCGTGTCAAATCCATCGAGGTGACTGATGCGGCCATTCTTACCGAAGGAATCAACAGGCTGACCCGTTTTGGCATTCAATGCATAAAGAGAATCACCGGCTGAATAAAAAATACGGTGATCCGATTTTCCATCGCTCCAATAAGAGACTCCACGACTTACTCCGCCTCCACGCTTCCCATTCCATGGATCAAACCGCCAGATCATTTTCCCCGTCGCAGCATTCAATGCCACACAATGAATGCGGGGCGTTGTCACATACATGATGCCGTCGATGATAACAGGATTGCACTCTATCGTGCTGCCCAGATCACCCGAATGCCAGATCCAGGCCACTTCCAGATCTTTGACATTGGATCGGTTGATTTGATCAAGAGCCGAGTAGTGAGTACCTCCGTAATCCCCGTGATATATCTGCCATTCTGTACGGCTTGTTCTGGGATCAGGCTGTGAACACACTCCAATCATAGGAGTGAGCATCGCCATTGCGAGGGACAGAAAGCTCTTGGAGTTCATAGGATATGCAAGATTAGGGCTAGTAAATCCGCATGTCAAAGGAGATACCAGTCACAAGGATTTGAAAATGAATGAATCTTTTCGTATTGGTTCGCTTTTCTGTAAAACAATGCCAGAAAGGATGTATGGCCTCTGGCAAAGGGATAATTTAACGATAATAGGGCTGAAAAGTCTTCTTCAAGGCGAATGGTTCGACCCTGAAATTATTAAAACGATGCATCCATTGACTCGCATTTTGAAATATCAAAATCAATATTGCTGAGGCAATGATACTGGAAAAGGTATACACTCAGGATGGATCCTGGCGGCGTTTCAATGGTGCAATAGGCATGAAAGATTCAAATCTCATACATTGGCGTTGCCATACGGAGCATCATCGGTATCGTTTCAAATAAAACGGACGAGGTTCGTTATCAGCTTTATAGATTCTATGTCATCCGACGCAAACAATTCACAAACTGAATCACTGGACTTTATCAGGGAAATTGTCAAAGAAGATCAAACTTCTGGCAAACACGCTCAGATTGTTACTCGATTTCCACCTGAGCCCAATGGCTATCTTCATATTGGGCATGCAAAAGCGATTTGCCTCAACTTTGGAATCGCGCAGGAAAACCAGGGTATTTGTCATCTACGATTTGACGACACCAATCCCATACGTGAAAGCACGGAGTATGTTGAATCCATTCAAGAAGACGTCCGTTGGTTAGGGTTTGACTGGAAAGAGTCCCGGTTTTTTACGTCTGACTATTTTGAGAAGCTTTTTGGCTTCGCTATGCAGTTGATCGAAAACGGCAAAGCTTATGTCTGTGATTTATCGGCAGAAGATTTCATGCGGACGAGAGGCACGCCCACTCATGCAGGTGAGGATAGCCCATTCCGTGACCGCAGCGTGGAAGAAAATATAGATCTGTTCAAAAAAATGCGGGAGGGCGTGTTTGAGGATGGAGCCAAGACCTTGAGAGCCAAGATTGACATGAGCGCTCCGAACATCCAAATGCGAGATCCTGCGCTTTATCGTATTCGAAGGGTGCATCACCATCGCACCGCAGATGCCTGGCCTATTTATCCCATGTACGATTTCGCCCATTGCCTGAGCGATGCCGTTGAAGGAATTACGCACTCACTATGTACATTGGAATTTGAAGTACACCGACCTTTGTACGACTGGATTCTCCAGAACGTAAACCTGCCTGATCCACTACCCAGACAGATTGAATTTGCCCGATTGAATTTGGGTTACACGGTGATGAGCAAACGCAAGCTGCTTCAACTGGTGGAGGAAAAGCATGTGTCAGGATGGGATGATCCCCGCATGCCAACTGTTTCCGGTCTGCGGCGCCGAGGTGTGACCTCGGATTCCATTCGACATTTTTGTAAACGCATTGGCATCACCAAGTATGATGGAATGACCGACATCGCACTTTTGGAACATAGCATACGTAACGATCTCAATAAACGAGCCCTGCGTGTTCAAGGTGTCCTGAAGCCTTTGAAAGTAGTGATTGAAAACCTTCCGGAAGATCATTTCGAGGAATTGGAAGCTGTCAATAATCCCGAGGACCCGGATGCGGGTTCAAGGAAGCTTCCCTTTGGTCGAGAGATTTACATCGACCAGGATGATTTCATGGAAGAGGCACCCAAAAAATTCTTTCGATTGAAACCGGAAGGTGAAGTGCGCCTGCGTTATGCCTACATCCTCAAGTGTGAAAAAGTAATCAAGGATGATGAGGGCAATATCGTCGAATTGCGTGCAACAATCGATCCGGATTCCAAACGAGGCGGTGCGACTTCAAGCCGAAAGGTCAAGGGAACCATTCATTGGGTATCAGCCCAACACGCCATCACCGCAGAGGTGCGACTCTACGAGCGACTTTTCACCGTCGAGCAACCCGACTCCGGCAAAGACAAAAAGGATTATAAGGATTTCCTGAACGCAGAGTCTTTGGCTGTCCTTGAAGGATGCAAACTGGAGCCTAGTCTGAAGGAAGCAACACAAGATACCCGTTACCAATTTGAACGTGTCGGTTACTTCTGCCTGGATTCAAAAGATACCACACCGGAGAAACCTGTATTTAATCGAACGATTTCTCTGAGAGATGCCTGGTCCAAGAGGAAGTGATGGATTCTCATTCCAACCGCCCGGAATTGCTTCATGGCCGTGGCGGAAAGTGAATCCTTGAACCATGGTTTCATCCAAAGGCTATCTGGTCAAAAATCTGAAAAAGGTGTCTTTTGGAGTGCGGACCTGACTCCATACATCGACATTTTGATCGGTAACGATCAAGACCATACGAGGATCATTGATGCATGGGCAGGCACGCTCAAAAGATATGTATTTCCTGCATGATCCGTTGATTTGAGTTTAGTTGACATGAAGCTTTCCTCCCTGAATGACATGTAATTTCCTGAGCGCATTCGAAGGAAAAGATATGGATTGTTCGTCGCCATTGGGCCATTGAATCCACAACCATTCTGCATCTTTCACCGGCGGCATGATGATTCCATTGCCACTGTGCCCGCTTCGTCCATCATCAAAATGAATGGAACGCACAGGCTGCGATATTCCTCCCCGAATCTGAATTTTGGCACCGACGGCTGACGAGGCATTCAGACCTTTGGGCTCGCAGGTCAATCTCCATCCCTGACGAGTTGACTGACCATGGAAAAGACGAACCATGTCATTGGCATGCACCCAGAGGTCGGACCGGGCATCACCATTGGCATCACCAACCCAGACAGCAGATTGCATTGAAGTAAGATCAATACCCGATTCTCCTGAGGTTAACGCGGTGAAAGTTCCATCACCCTTACCTCGCAGAACAAGTCCCGTTCCCGCATCAATGACACCCATCTGTTCAGGGCCATCCAAGTCGTTCTGACAAAGGAATAGGTCCATGTTCCCATCAAGATCAAAATCGCAGGCAACCAGATCATTGGTAACGGACCACTGAGCTGTCGCAGGAAGAGATGTTGCTTTGAATTTGTTTCCATGATTGATGAATAGCATGGAATCGAGTGTCGATATCTCCACATGCTTTAATGGCAGGCTAAGCTTCTCGAAAATTTCATTCACACTGTCTTTTGCAAAGGACCCATGAGTCTGGTAGACACTCCTGATTAATGGGAAAACTTTCTCTGTGCGTCCCAAACCGTCTATTGGAAACCATGTTTTTCTTTTCTTGTCATACCAGGCCTCCAAACCTTCAAGCACGCCATCTAGATTGGAGTCGGCAAAATAATGACGCACCGCATGATGAAGATACTTTTGATATCTTGTATTTTTTCCCCAATTGGCAGCAACAAAATCTAAATCTCCATCATTGTCGGCATCGAAAACAGCCACTGCATTCCACCACCCTTTGTATGACGACAGACCAGATGCATCCGTCTGTTCAATAAGTAAGCCTTTGTTGTTTTTAAAATAACGAACGGGTGCCCATTCAGAAGCAACAATCAAATCCACCCATCCATCGCCATCGAAATCAGCAAAGGCACAGTCATGCACGTTTCCAATATCATCCGGGATATCGGAACCATCCTTTCTTTGAAACCCACCCTTGTTGCCAAAAAGTAGCTGACTATCTCCAGACACTGGATATTCAAGAGGCATCGGAGGCATTCCGACAAAAGCATCCAGGTATCCGTCTCGATTCACATCAGCGAGGGCAAAGGGCGCACTTTTTGAAAGAGGACCGGTGCCCTGAATTTCACTCATGATTTCAGATTTCGGACCGAATATCAAATGCACCTTGCCTCGTGCGTCCCTCCATGCCCGAGCTTCATGAGATGGTCTGTTATGCGATCCACTCAGTATCAGTGTATCTTTCAACTGAGCCGAATCCATTTTTACGGTTGCTCTAATCTTATGACGCGTGATTGAGCGATTGATCGCAGGTTGCCATTCCCAATCAGGCCTAACTGATGAAAGATCCGGTGGGTTTAGGTTGGATTCCTTTTCCACAAATAAAGGCTTGTTGGAATTTGTTTTGTTTTGATCTGGTGTCGGACGGGAATTCGTATTTGAAGGGCCTGCTGCAATTTCGTAGATACTACCCGCCTTGATTCCATTCATTTCTGAGAATGATCCGTCAGGCCATCGAACTCGAATGACGCCCTCATCGTGACCGACAGGAAAGGCAAAGGTCTTGATGTTTTGATCATCCGACAAGAAACGTCCGCCTGCGATCATTTCCCTGCTGTCTTTCGTTTTGGAAGTTTGAAATTCAATACGCGCGCCGATCCCTGAGGTATTTTTTCCCTTGCCTTTGAGCTGAACCGTCACACGCGGACTAGGTGCCGTGTTTCGATATATCAAAGGTGGACCATTGAGACAATTGACGACAATATCCTGATCTCCATCGTTATCCAAATCGCCAAGGGCCAGACTATTCGAAACGGCGGTATGATTAAACCCCCACTCATCACCAGTCGATTTAAAATGCAGATCGCCCATGTTTTTATAGGCGATATTGGGTGTCTCAAGAATTGGATATTGTGGACCTTGGTTCCTTTTGGAAGCTGGTGGAACCGACTTCCGTTGCTCAAATGTATCCATGTCCTGAGTGTCCATGATGTGTCCATTACAAATGAGGGCATCATCCCACCCATCCAGATCCACATCTAAAAAAGCCATTGCCCAAGCCCAGTCGCCAGCTTCCAGACCCGCATACCTTGCCAGTTCCGCATAAGTTCCATTTCCCCGGTTGATTTGAAGTGTGTTGCGTCGAACCTGAAGTGTATTCTGATCCAATGCCGTGAGATGGGTTTGATCCGGACTCATGATAGACATTTGCGTCATCCTCAAATGATGGAAACGGCTTAACATATCGACCGTCATCAAGTCATCCCATCCGTCACGGTTTAAATCAGACACATCAATGGCCATGGAATAATGGCTGCTCAAAGGCATGACTTCTGGCGAAATCAATTTGAATCTTCCTTTGCCCTGATTCATCCATACACGATCGGCAGCCTGAAAATCGTTGGAGACATAGATATCGGTCAGACCATCTTGATCGAGATCCTGCATTCGGACGCTCAAACTCATGTCCCATAAATCATCCTTCAATGGTTTGCCGTTAAAATCAACGAAACGCCCATCTGTCCACGACGCACTGTCGAAGCCTCCAGCCTTGGTCTGAAGCAATAGATGATTAGGCTCGCCCTGCTCGATGAGTTCGCCTCCGATAATCTTGATGCGGTTGCGCCAGCGACCTGTAACCGTCGGTCGACCACGAACCGTTTTGACATTGATGGAAGCACCGCTTCGCATGGTATTTTCACCATAGTTCGCAACAAAGAGATCCAGAAGATGATCCCCGTTCAGATCTCCCAACGCCATGGAATTGGGGCCTGTTCTTGAAAGGAATGCTTTTGGCGTTGCATGCTTGAAGACCCCTTTGCCGTTATTGAGCCACAAACGAGTACCGGTTCCATTGAGATTGACAAAAAGATCCAAATCACCATCGCCATCAATATCTTCCAGCATGACGCCGGTGGCCAGACTCCGGGTCAAACGGATGCCGGAACGTGCTGTGTAATCGATGAACTTCCAGTTACCCTGATTGAGATAAAGTCGGCAGGTACCCGTCAGGGAAGCCAGAAATATGTCGCAGAACCCATCTGCATTGACATCCCCCAGCGCGACGCCTGCTCCATTGGCAAGGTTGTGATTAAGCCTGAAAATGGGATCTGCCAATTCAGTGACAAATTCAATTCCCAGCTGCTTGGCTTCCATTAATTCAAAGCCAGGTTTACCGCTGCCAGCAGATGCCAAAACTGCAACGCGGCCTGCCGATAGATTGGACCATTTCAATGCATGCTGCGCAGAACCCTGAGGTATCTCACTCAGAAAAAAAAAGGATGCGATCAGAAAATGCCAACACCTATTTACAATGCGCACATCAAGAACCTCCAGAAAGACAATTGCGATTTACGAAATAACTCTCTTGATAGCATCTTCACCATTCGGAAAAGGCGGCTTCGAGATCCAAAGAATCACCGAGGGATCGTTGCATGGAAAGAAGCTGGCGATACATACGTTTCATCAAACGTTGCTGTTTGGGCTTTCCTGCGAGGTCGCTCATCTCCATGGGATCGTTTTTGAGATTGTAAAGACGTGCTTTGCTGATTTTTGGATAGAGTATGAGTTTCCGTCCATCCATGACAATCGACCTTTGCAATCCAAGGTAAGCTCCATAGACAGATCCGTAAGGTGAAGCGGTGGTGGTTCCTTCAAGCAATGGCATGATGCTGTGGAAATCGACGTGGTCGGGCTTTTCAACGCCAGCAAGGTCCAGCGATGTAGCCATGATATCTTGCAGGTAAATCGGTGCACTGATTTTTGCATTGCTTTTGATCCCCGGGCCCACAGCCATGAAAGGCACACGTGTGCTGTGATCATAAAGGTTCTGCTTTCCAAACAATCCGTGATGTCCCACTGCAAGGCCATGATCTGCCGTAAAAAAGACGTAGGTGTTATCTGCCTGACCCGACGCATCCAGGGCATCCAGAATACGTCCAATTTGTTCATCCATGTGTGTGATGATCGCGTAGTATTCCTGACGGTGAACTTTCACCGCATGTTCGGTACGCGGGAATGGCCCGAGTTTTTCATCTCGGAGCTTTGCACTGCAGCCGATATCATCCTTATAAGGATACTCCGACATGAAGTTATCAGGGATTTTGATGCGATCCAGTGGGTAACGATCGACATATTCTTTGGGTGCCTGCCGCGGATCATGTGGGGCATTGAAAGCCAGATACATGAAAAAGGGGCGAGCATCTTTTTTGGCATCCTCAATAAAATCAACGCCATGATCCCCTACCACTTCGCTCCAATGCTTGCCACCCTTCCAGAATCCTTCAAATTTGGGATCATAGGGACTCCAGGGATCTTCTTGATCAGGCAGGGGCCGGTCATAGCCTGCAGGCGTCTGATTGGGCATTCCTCCACGTATGTCTCTGGCAACTTCAAAAGCCTTTTCGGCATTGGCACGTACATGCCATTTGCCGGTAAAATATGTTTTGTAACCCGCAGTCTTCATATGCTCCGACCAGAATCGCCCGGCTTCGCGTTCCTGTTCCGTTTTGTTGTAAACCTTGTTGGCACTCCAGATAAACCGGCCGGTGTTCAGCATTGTTCTTGAAGCCACACATACGGCTCCACTCCATGAACCCATATTGTAAGCATGGGTAAACGTAGTACCTCCATGAACCAACCTGTCCAGATTGGGAGTTTCAATATCCGTGTGTTCCAAGGCTCGAATGGTTTCGAAACATTGATCGTCTGCAAACAAGAAAAGAATGTTCGGTTTCTCAGCTGCCTGCAGGAAAGTCCAGGTAGATGTCAGGACGACAAAAATACTCATGAACAAGTTTGAACGTCGAATTTCGGCAAATGGGAGCATGAGGATTTTATAGCCAATGAAAGGCAGGCTTGCAAGCGCACATGATAAGTTACAGAGAGGCCACTTTTGCTGATTCAACCGGGAAAGCTTGACCTTTTTTGTGCATACAAGATTAAGCATTGGTTTTATCTATCCCATCGCTGATACATCTGACCCGGTAACCTCTTGACAAGTCGCTTCATTTCCATCCCCATCAAAACAACGGAGACTTTCGCTGCGGAAAGTTGGCTCCCGCGAATCAGTGCGTCCATATGCGTTTCCGTCGCTTCCAAGAGCTTCCACAGGATCGTCTCTTCGTCGGAAAGAGGTATGCTTGGGGGAGTCACATTAGCTTCATTTTCGGGAGTGATTGAAGGAGGAAAGAGGTATTCAAATTCGCTGAGAATATCCTCGGCGCTTTCACATAGCTTGGCCCCGTTTTTAATCAAGGCGTGACAGCCTTTGCTGCGTGGCGAATCGATCCTTCCAGGCAAGGCAAATACCTGCCGACCATAGTCAACAGCCATGTTGGCCGTGATAAGTGCCCCACTGGTCCGGTTCGCCTCCACAACCATGGTTCCAAGCGTCATTCCCGCAACAATGCGATTGCGAATTGGAAATGTCTGTCGATCGGCTTTTCTACGAAAAGGAAATTGAGTCATCACCACACCCTGCTCCGCTATCTGATCAAATAATCCTATATTTTCTGATGGATAAACGATGTCCAACCCACTTCCAATCACAGCAATCGTTCTGCCCCCCGCTCGCAGACAACCCAAGTGGGCAGCCGTATCAATACCGCGCGCACCGCCGCTGACCACAGTTACTCCTGCCTGCGCTATTTGGTACGCCAGGCGGCGTGCCGATTCCAAACCATAGGGAGTGGTCATTCTAGATCCCACCATGGCTATCCCGTGATGATCGCGCTCTTCTAAAAGACCCCTGAGATAAAGTACCATCGGTGGATCATAAATTTCCCTGAGCGATGGCGGATAAAGCGGGTCCTGTTGGGTGAGTACCGAACAGCCATAGTCCTGTATGCGATTCAATTCGGCAACCAAATCCACCTGATTCTCCCAATCGGAGAGACACGCTGCAGTGTCTCTGCCGATCCCTTCCACACGAAGCAGCTGATCGCTTGAAGCCTTTAGGATCGACTCCGGATTTTCAAAGTATCCGAGCAAATGCCGTAATCTTACCGGGCCGACCTTTCCGATCATGTTCAGTGCTATATAAGCCTCAGTCGAAGTCATGGTCGATTTCCATGAAAGCTTCTCGACCACAAACAATCAACGCTTATCGAACGTTACCAATATTTTATGCAAGCAATCATTTGTCGTGTTTTCAGAATTACAGGACCTGTTTCTTGGCAATTGACCGCAAAGGGCCTAATCTGATTCCTGATGGAGGCAGCTTTTAAGGAATGGCGTGTCGTGGTGGACGCTCTTGGTCGAGGAGACCAGATCGTGATCATGCGCAAGGGTGGTATCGATGAGGGAGAGAACGGGTTTGAAATCAAACATCATCAGTTTTGGCTATTCCCAACTCTGTTTCATCAACAAAAGGACTTTGTTATTCCAATCGCAGCTCGCCACATGACACTCCATCCGGACGACCCAATCATACCCATCCAATATCACTGTGAAGTAGTCGCCCATTATGAACTCACTCAATTGGATCAGATAAAAAAAATACGTGGCCAGCACGTCTGGAAAGATGAGGTTCTGACTCAAAGAATGTCTTCGGGTGACAACCATCAACTCCACGCATTACTGGTCCGGGTCTCCAAGTTGCCTCATGCCGTCGAGATCCCGCTGGATGAAAATTATGGAGGCTGCCGCTCCTGGATCCGGTTGAAGGAAAATCTGGTTTCAAGCGACTGCACCCCCATTCTGGACCAAGATCATTTTACTAAAAAAATACAAGCGTTCAAAAATTCAATCGCATGAAAACAAAGCCCAGCATGATACTGGCCTCCGAATCAGCCAGAAGGAAACAATTACTGGCGCGAGGCGGCTGGACCTTCCGTTCTGTGATATCCAACGCAACCGAGTGCGCACCCACACATTTGACCCCTGCTGAAATTGCAAAAGCCAATGCACATCTCAAGGCCTACAGTGTTTCAAAAAAATATCCAGAGGCTCTGGTCATTGGTGCAGACACGGTCGTCGCGTTGAAGGCAAAGACCTACGGAAAACCCAGAGACCTTCAAGAAGCGTTTGTTTTTCTAGAACAACTTTCCGGAAAAACGCATGAAGTCAGCACCGGCGTCTGCCTGATCTCACAAAAGCCTTCTAAAATGCGTACATTCGCAGTCACCACACAAGTCGGCATACGGCCTCTGAAAGAGGATGTCATACGCGAATACCTGTCCATGATCAATCCGCTCGACAAAGCGGGCGCCTATGCAATTCAGGAACATGGAGAATGGATCATCGGCGAGATATATGGCTCGTACACCAACGTCGTGGGCTTACCCATGGAACGCCTGAAAGAAGAACTGAACCAATGGTGAACAGGCTTCCGGGTGGTGGGATCATACTTACGCACGGATTTTCCAATTGGGAAAGGAGTGGAACAACCAATCGAATGACTGAATCTGTCAATGGTCACAAGATTGTCATCCACACCCTCACTATTGGAGCCATTGATTTGGTCAACATGCATACTCGGCTTTGAAGACCGGAGCAGTGGATGATAATAAATCTGTTCTCCCATGCATTGATTCCAACGAAAAGCGTCTGGACAAAGAGAACTATCTTTTGCTCTATTCGCTGCTTGTCACGTGGGGCTCGTGATCCCGATTCCAACGACGAGCGACGCGTTCTTTTACTGCGCGACCTTCAACAAGCTGAGCAATCATTTCGGTGCGGGGAAGGGCTTGGACGTGTCCATCGGCAAATAGGATATTGGCGCGGTTGTTGTGAATTTCTAGAGGCCATTGCCTTTCCGCATACATACCTATAAATCCGCTCCAGTCTCTATCACCCTTCTTCTCAAGATCCCAATTACTGTCACCAATGGCAATCATGTCTGTGGGAGCCCTCACGGTGGCTTCTTTTGCACCCCCATAGACAGGATCACCTTTGTAGACACCAAGACCCGTATTTGGAACCTGGCCTGCCCACCCGCCCCAGACGTTGTAACCGTAACTCATGAAACTTGAACCTCCGGGACGTAGCCGCATTTCATCTGCCAGATATCCATCGCTCGCGGGCAGGCCACTGCCAAATTCAACTTTCCACTGAGCCTCCAGCGGGGCACTGGGGCATTTGAATAACTCAACATTATCCCCCATTCCAATGTAATTACGCAGCAAAGCAGGCCAGATCCAGGCGTTTGCCGTATCGCGGTTGATACCCACCGGATATCGCCCGTTGTCATCTGTGTAAGCAATCATGGCAATACCCATCTGGCGCAAATTACTCATGCACTTAATACCCTTGGCTTTTGCTTTTGCCTTGCTCAAGGCTGGCAACAGCATTCCCGCAAGGATTGCAATGATGGCAATCACAACCAATAGCTCGATCAGCGTAAATCCGCTTCTGAATGGAAATTTTCGTTCATTTCCAGCCATGGTATTCATGATCATTAAATAATCTAAAGTTTGCCAGGTGACCTTAACCCCTCGCCATCTACCTTAGTCAGTGAATCGCCTAGATCGGTTCGCATGTCGTCAGCCAAGCCCTGCATTTTTTTCAAAACCTCGGGGTAATCATCTTTGACGTCCGTTGTTTCCCCGATGTCGTTGGATAAATCAAACAGTGCCAGGCCAATTTTGTCCTGTGAGTAGTCGGTTGGAATCCCACCTGTACCTCCGGGACGTCCTGCCATCGTCCTGTATCTGTGAGGGAAATGAAGCTTCCATTTGCCCATACGCATTGCCTGAAGTTCTCGTCCATAATACATGAAGTAGGCCTCTTGTGGACTTGCAGCACCCGGAATCCCTTTGAGTAACGGCATGATATCTTTACCATCAATCTTGTGGTTGGGCAGTTGGGCTCCAATCAATTTGGAAACGGTGGGCAGGATATCAATGGTCATCGCAGGCTCCTTGCAGATCGTCCCTGCTGGAATGATTCCGGGCCACCAGGCAATCGCTGATTCACGACAACCACCTTCAAACATGGTTCCTTTGCCTTCGCGCAGAGGGCCGGCCGATCCAGCATGATCTCCGTAACTGAGCCATGGTCCGTTGTCCGATGTGAAAATCACGAGCGTATTTTTTTCCAGTTGGTTCTTTCTCAGGGCTTGCAAAATCTGTCCAACCGACCAATCGACTTCCATCATCACATCCCCGAACAGACCACGCTTGCTTTTTCCTTGGAATTTATCGGATACATAAAGGGGCACGTGCACCATTGAATGAGGAACATAAAGAAAAAAGGGCTTATCTTTGTTGCGTTCAATGAACTTTACCGCACGCTCGGTATACTGTGTTGTTAACTGCTCTTGATCTTTGGGTGTCACCTTGGAATTAATGGTGTCATTCTTCTCGATCAAAGGGAGGTGAGGCCAGCGCTTGAGGCGCTCTTCCATGGATAGATGGCGAACACCCGGATGGTAGGGCCACATGTCATTCGAATATGGCAATCCAAAGTAGTCGTCGAATCCATGCTGCATGGGCAGGAATTTCTTGTGATGACCCAAATGCCATTTCCCATAGGCAGCAGTCGCATACCCCTTCTGCTTGCATATCTCAGCGAGGGTGATTTCATTTTCATGAATGCCATGTTTGGCACCGGGACCCAATGCCCCCATGATTCCAACGCGCACATTGTAACATCCAGTAAGTAAACCGGCGCGGCTGGCTGAACATACGGCCTGGGTCACATAGAAATCAGTAAACATCCTGCCCTCTTTCGCCATCTGATCAAGATGAGGTGTCTCATATCCTTTGGCACCGAAAGGTCCGATATCTGCGTAGGCCATGTCATCCATGAATATGACCACCACATTGGGTGATCTCTGGGCAGCGTGGGTGGGTATCAGAATGGATCCTCCTATGAGGAGAAGTGTGAATATCTTCAAAGCCAGTTTTAGAGGGCACAAAGAACCTGCAAGATGATATGCGTTGGTCAGTTTCATGGATTAATATCCAGAATTCCAAAATTGCCTTGCAAACGCAAGAAGGGAAACAAAGCTGCCGTGAAAAACGGGCGCTCTTATTTCACCTTGATTTGTCCGGATAGATCTGGTGGTGTATACAGTATGAAATCCCCGGCCTCTCGACTTTGCCTGCAAACATTCCCTCTGAAGCGCGGTGGTTTTACGCTGATCGAGCTGCTCGTTGTGATCGCAATCATCGCTATCCTTGCTGGCATGCTGCTTCCCGCTTTGTCCAAAGCAAAAGAAAAGGCAAAACGCACTTCTTGCATCAACAACCTGAGACAATTGACTTATGCCGTTACGATGTATGCGGATGATTTCGAAGGCTGGTTCCAACCCACCGACAACATCAATCCACACTGGTATTCAGTGGTGTTCAGGAACACCTACCACGAACAATACAGTGTTCCGCGGGTTTCCTTCTACTGCCCTTCCAATCCCAAATGGGGTCGTGATAATTTCTGGGACTGGCCGGGCGGGCGGGAGTCTGTTTTTGGCTATGTCTACTGGGCGGCCAACAAAGCCTA
Source organism: Verrucomicrobiota bacterium (assembly GCA_040264395.1). GTDB lineage: Bacteria > Verrucomicrobiota > Verrucomicrobiia > Limisphaerales > AAA164-E04 > AAA164-E04. Next base: position 996 of record JBDQII010000025.1, on the reverse strand, counting down.
CAACGAAAATAAAAACTACTACCCAGACAAGAAAATCTTTGATCAAGGTATCCCCATCTTCGCTCAGAAAAACACCGACAATCCCCACTACAAAGTGCTTTGGACGGATATCAACCGAAAACTCAACGGCAAGGACTGGAAAAGAGCGGGCGATCCAGATCCATTGATGCGCGGTGTCAACCATTTCGACAGATCAGGAGAAGAACCAGAAGGTTCTAACGAAGGCTATCTGGATGGCCATGTCGAATGGGTCAATGCTCAGAAATTTATTAACAGACCTAAGGTAATCATAGGTTCCCACCACTATTTCTATGGGGGCAAGGATGATGAAATCGCTGCCCGATAACCGAGTGCAGTCGAAGCTTGTCAGGCTTGATTGACTGATCCCATTTCTCTGAAAAACATGTGACTCCTGACCGTTCTAATCACCTCGATAAACACAGCGGGCGGTACAGGTTTCGGCAACGACGACTTCAGTCAGCATGGGTAATTGAGGTGAGAGTCGTTTCCAGATCCAGATGGCAATGTTTTCACTGGTAGGATTTGCAAGCCCCTCGACTTCGTTCAGGTAGTAGTGATCCAACTGTTCCCACAACGGACGAAAAGCCTTGGAAATATCGGCATAATCCATCACCCATCCCAATGCAGGATCGCAGGGTCCTTCGACGACTATTTCTGCGCTAAAACTATGCCCGTGCAGTCGTCGGCATTTGTGGTCTTTAGGTAAATGAGGCAGTAAATGTGCTGCCTCAAATTGAAAGGTTTTTCTTAGTTCCATGATTGATGTCTTAATCTTTTAAATTTCCCAGTCCGTCCAGGTTACCAGATCTGAAAGTGCGGGTCTTCCATCGTGACGCCAACTCAGTGAAGGTTTCTGCATAGACCCGAGAGGACAGATGCGAGTGACTCCCCAGTGGGCAAAGGTCTTGACCATCTCGGGAGATTCGGTTGGCGAGGCAGCCAATCCGACAGTGGACACACTTCCATGAACTTTCT
>JBDQII010000024.1:0-20932 GCA_040264395.1 Verrucomicrobiota bacterium | reverse complement strand
GGGCAGATTGAGCACACTGTTGGTGAGCACATTGTCCAGAGGGATCTCACCTGATGCATGCACCTGAAAAGCACCGGCTTGCACTTTGAACGCATCCAGACCCAGAATTTGATTTTCAATCTTCAAGTTTGTCTCGATGCCATTGATAGGAGCTTTCAAAAGCTCAGGCAAGCGAAGCACTGCGGTGATAGGGGCCATCAATAGACGCATTTTAGGGCTGACAAAATTTATGTCGGCATCGGTATATTTGAGTGACATAGCCCCATTCAGATTACGCTGCCACCCCGTCTTAGTGAGGCCTGCCCCTTTCCATTCGGCTTTACCGGAAAGCATGCCTGACACTTGACCTTTTCCACTCGGGGCCAAGGTGTCCATGAATGCCTCAATCGGAATTTGGTCGGCTTCAAGTGTCATGTCATAGCCCCAATCGGGTTTGGCAAAATCCATTGCCATTTCTGCTTTGATAAGACCCTCGTTGAGGGTCATGCCGAGCGGTCGAATGGTCAGGGTATTCGTTTGCCATAGGGCATGTGCCTGGAAAGCTTTTATGGATATGTCTCGAACGATCAGTTTTGCGATATCGAGTTTCACGTCAAATTCACCCATCGGAACATCCAGAGCAGCTGATTGAGGTGCTGGCGCAACATCAGGGGTGCTTGTAGGCTGCTCTTCAGCTTGTGCCTCTTCCGGTTTTGCTATCAAGTCAAAATAAGAAGTCAAGTCCATGGAGGGCGAGCTCACTCTCAAATGTCCTTTGGATGCCATAAATGGAAGCAAAGGAATTTGCCCACTTACTTTAATCACGTTGCCCGCCAGGCTTGTCGGAGTCAGTTTAAAAGAACTGGGACGAATTTCCAGGTGTTCCGTATTCCAAGCAAGGTCCAGATCCAATTCGGATTGCAATTCCTTGATCAGCTCGCTCTCAGGATCCTTGATCTTCAAATTAGAAAGACTTGTATTACCTTTGAGTGTGCTTTCACCGTTTAGATCGAGTTGCAGTTCTGCCTCAAGATTAAGAGCAACTTCGGCAAAATCTTCCGCATTGGAAAATGGGGTCAAAAACGGACTGAGCGCGAACCGATTGATTCCGATCGAGTTGATCATGAATACCCCGGTCTCATGCTCCAAGTCCATCTCACCCTTTATACCAATGGTTCCTCCATCATTAAAATCCTCATGGAAATCTATCTGAGTCGTTCCAAGCTTCAGCTGCTCACCTCTTATCGAGAATTCGGAGTTCAAACCAAGGGTATATGATTCGTAGGGCATATCGGAAAAGCTGCCTGTGTAATCACGTAACGCCATCTGTAAAACTCCAGACAAATCATCATCGCTATCACGCAGCCTGATCGATAGCTCACCCAAACCCTGCTCGATACTCAAACCATCCATATTCACAAATGGCTTCATTAATGCCAGATCAGCTTTGGCTTCGGCATGGAGATTATACCCTTTACTCCCGAGCACATGTGATCCAGAGCTGGAAAAACTGGCCAGAGAATTCCCAGAAGTATTTGACCACTCCATTGCCAATCGCTTGAGCGTAACGCGGGTGTAATCTTCAAAAGCCATTTGCAAATTCAAAGATCCAGAAGTTCCACTTTCAGTGTACCCATCGAATGCCACATCTGCATCCTTGAAGCCCCCGGTAAAATCAGCCTGCATGCGTGCACCTGATTGCTGCACTTTCAGGGAGAAATCACCAAACAAATCACCTTGATTCAGTGTGTCAAAAGTAAAATCTCGCCAGTCGCCCAGATTGAAATTGGTAATATTGAAATTAAATTCAGATTCTTGAAAACTCTCAGGCTGTCCGTTCCATGCAAAAGTGACCGGTTTCAACAGAGCTCCAGTGATCGTGGGTGTCGCGTCGTCCGCAACAGTCAAACCAAATTGCTGAACGGTCAATTTCTCTCCATCGGCATCATAGTTGAGTGATGTATCTAATTGCAGATTCAGCGGGGGCGTCACTCCCTCTCCTGTCCCAATGGAAACATTGGAACAAGTGGTCGTGACGGCAAGGGCCAACAAGTTACCGCCATTGGTCAAGGTCATTGTCAAGGAGCCGTCCATCACGGTCTCTTTGAAATCTATACCTGCGACAGCGCCTGCCAGGTTGAGAAATTGCCTGTTCAAATTATCAAATGCCACAACGATTCGACCTTCTGATGTTGCAAAATCAAATGGCCCCGTCACTCGGATATTTCCTGCAGCTTGACCGTTGCGCGTCATGCTCAGCGAAACGTCGTCAATGCTACCGGGTTCCAGAGCGAGTCTCAGGTCCCCGTTGACGCCAACCATATCGGCGTAGGCACCGGTAGCTGACTCGACTTTAAGCTGCCCGTTGACTGTCGATTTTTCAGGGAACAATTCGGCGTTAAAACCAAGGTCACCTTCCAGTTTCATTGACAAAGCTAATTGAGTTTCTTCTCCTGCGTCTGTGATTTTTGTCGTTTTCACCCCCATATCCAAATTCAAGGCACCTTCCAGATCCTGACCGAGCTTCCCGATGCTGACTTTGTTCAGAAGTAGTTCCGTTACATATTGCCCGCCGCCACTTGTTTGCTGACGAAGAATCACCTTACCGTTTTCGACCGAAAGAAGATTCAAGTCCATGACAGGAAGAGGCGCATTCGAGCTTGGAGGAAGGCTTTCAAGCCAGGAGGAGAGATTGCTTTTACCGTCCTCTGATTCAATGATGATGACTTCCGGGTTCATCAGCTGCAACTGGCCCAGTTTGATGGTGCCCCCCAGTAAGGTGAGAAGACTATACCTCACGAGTGCACTTTTGGCCGAAACGAGGGTTTCACTGTTGTGGGGAGTAAAGATTAAGTCCTTGAGCTCAATCTGGGAAAAGGGGCTGAGCGAAACATCCTCGACCTGGATTGTTGCCATCATGGATTTTTCAATTGATGGCAGCACGACAGAGCGGAGAAAAAAGGAGCTGCCGATGAAAAAATATGCCGCAACAAGCAACAGAATAAGCCCCGTAATCATGAGCTTGAGGCGTTTGGGCCATGGGCTTGGTTCCTGTGTTCCCAATTGTTCTTGGTCCAAATTTGGCTCGTCGATGGATGGATCAGTCATATTTAGATATTACTAATTTCATTGATTAATTCAGGATTCATCACTCTTCAGCAACCATTTCACATAGTCATCAATGCCATGCTTCAGATCAAAGCGTGGCTCGTAACATAGCTTCTCGCGCGAGTTTGAAATATCCGCCTGAGTGACATTTTGATAAAAAGCGTATGGATTCTCAAAATATTCGGTATCAAGAGCTAGCCCAAGGGCTTTGTTGAGCCTTGAAATAACATCATTGAAAGATGATGACGCGCCCGACCCTACGTTGTAAATCCCTGGGACGGATGCTACTGAAGCCGCCAATGTCGCCTCTACAACGTCTTTGACATAGACGAAATCACGTTTTTGTTCGCCATCTTTGAAAATACGAGGTTTTTTACCAGTCTTCATCTGGAGGTATAACTGGTATACCATGCTTGCCATATGCCGCTTGTGAGCCTCTCTTGGTCCATAAACATTGAAGTAGCGCAAACCAACAATGTTCCACGCAGGATAATGCTTTCGGTAATATCCTGCAAGGTGATCTAACTGTATCTTACTGAATGCATAAGCGTTCTGAGGCGAAGGCTTGGATCTTTCACTCATGACAGTCTCAGATTTGCCGTAGACTGCCGCTGATGAGGCGTAAACTAATGGTGTTTGATGACTCTTTGCCCATTGAATCAATTTACGAAAACCCTCTACATTGTCGTGGACCTGTCTGTATTGATTCTGTTCTGTGGTGTCTGTGATCGAAGCGAGGTGAAAGATCGCATCAAAGGCTCCTTCTTGAAATTGTTTATCAATATCAACTTCAGCGATATTTCCAGCAATAAAATCCCCCTTGAAACCCTCAAGATTTCTAAAATCACCTGATCGAAAATCATCCATGACAACGATCCACGCCTCGGGATGCCTCCTTTGCAACTCAAGCGTTAAATTGGAACCAATGAACCCGGCTCCACCAGTGACCAACACACTTTGCATGTGGATAAAAATGGACTCAGCCTCAACAAAGTGCAAGCCAAGGATTAAATCGCATTGCCATAGTCATCACTCAAGCCATATTGTAGTGCCACATGACCGAAACGCAGATCAAAGCCACGACAATTGAAGTCAACGGAATCACTTACGATCTCCCACCAGCCCCTATTGCTGTCATTTGCCTTGACGGCTCAGCGGACGCTTATCTGGATGCCGCGCTGGCGAGGGATGCCATGCCTAACCTGAAAAAAATCAGTAATACAGGATACAGAGGTCAGGCAAGAGGGGCTTTACCTTCATTCACAAATGTTAACAATGCATCGATTGTCACCGGATGCCCCCCCTCAACACATGGTATCTGTGGAAACTTTTTCCTGAATCCGGATACAGGGGAGGAAGTCATGATGAACTCAGCCTCCTTTCTTCGAAGCGCTACGATCATGTCGGCGGCTGCCAAGGCTGGTCGAAAAGTCGGAGTGGTTACTGCCAAAGAAAAATTAAGAGATATTTTTGCACACGAGCTTGAAGGGATCGCTTTCTCAACCGAGAAAGCCAATCAGGCCACCATGGAAAAACATGGTATTGATGACGTAGAAGCATTGGTTGGCAAGGAAACACCATACATCTACAGTGGGGAGGCAAGTGTGTATGTGCTTGAGGCAGGTGTTGCTTTACTGGAATCCGGCAGGTCCGATTTTCTTTACCTCTCCACTACCGACTATATGCAGCACACCTACGAGCCTGATGCTCCTGAATCAATTGAATTCTACCAACAACTGGACAAAGCTGTGGGTAAGCTGCTTGAACTCGGGGCCCGCATCGGTATCACGGCAGACCACGGAATGAATGCAAAGCAAGGGCCAGACGGCTCCCCAAATGTGATCTACCTGGAAACAGAGTTGACCGAAAGATTTGGCGATGGCTTTGCCGTTATCCTCCCAATCACTGATCCTTATGTCGTGCACCACGGCGCACTGGGTTCATTTGCAGTCATTCATTGCCCTGAGGATGCCAACAAAAATCAGATAGCAGAGTGGTGTGCTTCACAGAAAGGTGTCACCGAGGTTTACCACAAGTCAGAGGCTGCCAGCAAACTACAGCTACCGGAGGATCGTCTGGGTGATATAGTTGTCTTGAGTGGTCGAGACGTCGTGCTGGGCCGCACCCCAGCACACCATGACCTGACGGCACTGAAAGTTGGCCTGAGATCGCATGGCGGAAGGTATGAGGAAATGGTACCGTTTATTTTTTCTGCACCTCTGAAGCCTGATTTCCACCAGAAGTGCCTTGGCGACCCAAGGAATTTTGAAGTTTTTAGTTATACCATCAACGGACTTCAGGATTAGAAACTATCTTCTGAGACATTATGATACCTGATTACCACTGTTTGATAGCAGGCGAACCAGTCAAATCTGATCGATTTGTCGAGGTAGAAAACCCATATGATAATACAATCGTAGGGAGAGTCTCCGAGTGCAATGCAGCGCATACGGAAAAAGCTATCCAATCCGCATTGAGCAGCAATTCTCGTCTGACTCGCTATGAACGTTTTGAGGTGCTCGACAAGACGCGTCGTGACTTGTTGTCCAAGAAAGAAGAATTTGCCAGATTAATTACATCCGAGGCTGGGCTTTGTATGCGGGAAACGCTGTATGAAGTAGGCAGAGCGTGTGATGTTTTGCAGTTTTCAGCCATGGAAGCGCTCAAAGATGATGGCCAAATATTCAGCTGTGACGTTTCTCCGCAGGGAAAAGCACGCAAGATTTTCACAATTCGCGAGCCTCTGAACGCCGCGGTGGCAATCACCCCGTTCAATCACCCACTCAATCAGGTAGCCCATAAATTGGGACCGGCAATCGCAGCTGGCACTCCAATCATCTTAAAACCTTCAGAAAAAACCCCTCTGACGGCTATCAGACTTGCAGAACTTCTCTACAAAAACGGACTCCCGGGCTGGATGCTGAGCGTCGTCCTCGGAGCCACCGCGGAAGTTGCTGAACCACTCGTGCTGGACGAACGCGTTGAATTGGTAAGTTTCACCGGTAGCGTTGCTGTTGGAAAGCACATCTCCAAGACTGCAGGTTATAAGAAATTGGTCCTTGAACTGGGAGGGAATGATCCGTTGATCATCCTTGAGGATGCCGACATGGACCTGGCATTGCACCTTGCCTGTGAAGGATCGTTTCGAAACTCAGGCCAAAGATGCACGGCAGTTAAACGTATATTGGTTCACAAATCTTTGGTGGAATCATTCACGGAAGCATTTGTCAAAAAAGCAGAGACATATCGTTCGGGGGATCCTGCATCCATGGATACCAGAGTCGGCACTGTGATTGACGAGGCTTCAGCAAAACGGCTGGAATCATCGGTCAGGGAAGCAGTAGAACAAGGAGCAAAGGTTCTTTTGGGTGGTAATCGAAATGGAGCTCTTCTCGAACCAACCGTGATATCCAATGTTCCACGTGATGCAAAAATGATCACCAGCGAATCATTTGGTCCTCTCGCTCCCATACTTGCTGTTGACGATATCGAGGATGCCATAGGATTGGCAAACTCAACTCCCTACGGTTTGTCATCCGGCGTCGTAACAAACAACATGGATCACGCATTAAAGGCCGTCAGGGAGTTAAGGTGCGGCACGGTAAATATCAACGAAGTTCCCGGATATCGAATTGAATGCTCTCCTTTTGGAGGCATCAAAAACTCGGGACTGGGCATCAAGGAAGGTGTTATCGAAGCCATCAAATGCATGACCACCGTCAAAACTTTCTCTATGCCCTGGGGATAATCAGGTTCATCTGCCTGGACAAACTTCTTGCGCTGTGTCTGTTGGTAATGGCTGAGTCTGCTGCTCGTTCAGGCAGCGCGGCAGACTGGAAGCACTTTACTATGTCGGACGGCCTGCCGAGCGCTGGGGTCGCAGGCGTCACGTTCAGTTCCAAAGAGAAGGTTTGGCTGAGATATCAGGATTCAAATACCATCAGCGAATTTGACGGCTATGACATCGCAAGTCTTCAGGTTCCGGACCTGACGGCCAGCAAAGTCTATGAAAGCCGCTCGGGACAGATTTGGGCCATCCATCCCGCGGGCCTCCATCTCTGGTCCAAAAGCGAATGGCAGTCATTCAGTGTACCTGCAATCGCAGCTGCTTATCGGAAGGTGGTTCAGCGCTTGCGCAGTCCCGTTTCACTTATCCCCCTGCAAATCAATCAATGCCTGATTCTTGCAAATGATTCTTTGCATGTTTTCGATGCAAGCCCCTACTTTGTGAAGCAAGTCCATGATCTCAACTCAAGTGGGATGGCACCATTCTCTGAAGTCATGGAGTGTAAAAACGGAGACGTCCTTTTAGCTGGAACAGGAGGGGTTATATGGTTTGGCGGCCCCGCAAAGGACATAGAACAAACAGCTCAACGCTCAGTGAACATGCCGGAGGAAATCCGGGAGTATCAACTGACTACCCCATTGGAAAATGCAAATGAGGTTTTTACCTTCATAGGCAAAAAAGAAGGCAAACCCAGAATTGCGGTCCGTTTAGAGGGAAATAACTGGTCATGGTCCAGAATCCCTCCAAAAATAAAACTGCAGACATATTGGCATGATGCAGGCGGCTTTGGATGGGGAACTTCGTTTAATGGTCTCTACACCATCGATACAGAAAACGATTCGGTCGAATTATCCAATGCCCTCGAGGCTGGTTTGATTTTTGATGTGATATCAGACGGGGCAGGTCATTTCTGGATTGCGACAAGCGAAGGTTTGTCCCGGCAATCACCCTCATACTGGCAACTTGCACACCCCGAGCTGGGTGAAACAACGGTTTTTGATATTGCCAGAGATCGGAAAAATCATTTGTGGATGGTCACGGAGGATGCACTGATGACTTTTGACGAAAAAGGCTCTCACACTATCAATTGGCCTGAATCTCTGGAACGCATATTTAAAGGAAACCAATGCCTGTTCACCTTGCCTAATGGCTGGGTTGGTGTTAATTCGGGAAATGGTCCCATTCTATTTTCTCCCGAAGCCAACTCGTTTCGCCAGATAAAATCTCCGGTCAGGAATGAAGAAGTGATCAAAATCCTGGGTAACCAGATTAACGGCGATATTGTAGTACAGGTCAGTTCTGCGCAAAGTGATTCCCATGGAATTTTCTGGACTTTCAATGGTGAACATTTTGATGCACTGGAGATCGATTTTGCCCCTGATATCAAGGCATCTGAATATTTCTGGACCACTGAACTACCACCTGAAATATGGTTCGGAGCAAAAGACGGTATTGCCTATGCTAATGGTAAAAAGTGGGTTCAATTTGAGGCAGAGGAAGGTCTACGCACAGACGTCCCTCATTGCATGCTTGAATTAAAGGATGGTCGACTATGGCTTGGGGCAGGTTCCTACATTTATGAACTTCAAAGCAATCGATGGGTGCAAATCTATTTCGCAAGGGAAAAGATCAATGATCTTCTTGAAGCAAGGGATGGGACGATCTGGGTAGCGTCCAACAATGGAGTGCATCGCTACTTTCAGAAAACATGGTTGACGCACAACACAATTGAAGGCCTTCCCAGCAACACGGTTTACATGCTGTATGAAGATGTGACAGGCAGTGTCTTTGCCGCAACAACTCGCGGTGTCTCACGCTATGCTCCGCAATCAGACATGGAAGCTCCCATTACGAATATTGAAATCCCCAAAGAAAGCAGCCAAAAGGACATAAAGCGCGGAACAGTGGTAACATTCAACAGTATCGACAAATGGGAACATACACCGAACGAGAGGCTTCTGTATTCCTACCGTCAGGACAATGAAGTCTGGCATCCATTTTCGTATACAAACAATATCATTCTCGGAGACTTGCCTGCAGGGGTTCATAAAATTGAAGTACAGGCGATGGATCGAAATGGCAATATTGAGGTTCAACCACCTGTTTTCCGCTTCAATTTCACCATCCCGTGGAATGAGGACCCCCGACTGATGACCATGACATGGGCAGCGGCTATCATCACTTTGATGCTCACAGGGTTCGCCATTAATCGACATCTGCAATTGAAACGAAGCTATGCGGAGGTCGAAAAAATTGTTGATATCCGAACAAAGGAATTAGAACAAGCCAACAAAGAGCTTCTTCAGGATCAAAAGATGAAGGCTCTTGGTACATTAGCCTCTGGTATCGCCCATGATTTCAATAGTATTCTTTCTATCATCAAAGGCTCCATACAAATCATCGAAGAGAATCCTGACAATACTGATAAAGTGCGAAAACGTGTAGGTCGAATGCATTCAGTCGTGGACCAGGGAGCTGGCATTGTTCAATCCATGCTTGGATATGTAAGGCGAAAAAATGAACCCTCTCGTTTATATGATTTGAATAGTGTGGTTCTGGAGGCCATACGATTTTCGAAGGATCAGCAATCAACACAACCCATTGAATACCACGCAAACTCCAAGATAGGTGAACTGAAAATGGCTCCTGATCTTGTTAAACAAATCCTGATCAATTTAATTAATAATGCCGCTGATTCCATGGATCATGATGGCGTTGTGAGCATTCATTTGAGTCTATTCAAGTCGTTTGAAGGTCACGTAGCCTTGAAACCAAACAAAGCAGATAACTATGCTGTGCTGAGAATAGTGGACAACGGAGTTGGGATTTCAGAGGAAATTGTGGGTAGAATATTTGAACCATTTTATACAACAAAGGCTTTTTCATCGAAACGCGGCACCGGTCTTGGACTGTCAATGGTCTACGAAATGGCCAAGGAAATGGGTGCTGGACTTAGTGTTGATTCCAAACCAGGGCGAGGAAGTCAGTTTTTCGTCTATTTCCCATTGGAAAAGAGTTATTAGTAACCTGATACCATGCGAACAATCTCCTGAATTTACTTATCCGATGGAGCAGATTTCCGAAAAAAGTAGATACAGCTGCTGATCAAACAAAAAGTCCCCAAAAAGGTCATGAACCAGGTAAAAGCCTTGAAAAAACCAAGTCTGGACATATCTCCTTGGGCAAGATCTTTGTAAAGTTGAATACCAACAGAGCCTGTATAACCAATGGCATCAGCTACATAGATGGCAAACACGGCGGTTCCTACAACTTTCGTGGAGGCCATCATTCGATCGAAAAGAAGTGAACCATAGGGCACATAGGCGAGGTATGATCCAAAGCCCGTTAAAGTCAGCCACCAAAAACCGGATATAACTCCCCAGTCGAACAAGAGGGTACTTCCGCCAAGTAGCAATACTCCTGCGGTCATGACGAAGAAAGCGCCAACGAGACCAGCGCGGTTGTGCTTGATAGTGTTTAAGAGCGCCATGGTGACCATGACACCAAAAGCAACGAGTGTTTCAGTGCGACTGATGATTGTTTGATTATCATCATATGGATAGCCAAGGCCATCGAGAATCTCAACCATGTAATTGTCTCGAAAATCCCTGTAGGCAGTCAGGAAGAAATAGGCAATCATCAACAAAGCCAGCCCAGGTAAAAAATGTTTCACGAAAGAAATGCGTTTCTTCCCGTCCATGGGTTGCCGCGCGGTTCTGGCGGCGGTGTCCTGCGCGCTGGGCGGTGGCAGCTGGTTGAGCATCCATACAGATAAAAAGAAAAGGGGCAAGAAATGAGCCCCAACCACTGCCGGCATCCATGCCTCACTGACTTCTCCCAGTCCCCGGGCAATCATGGGGCCAAGCAAGGGAAACCAGTTCCAGGCATCGGCAACTCCTCCACTCATCATGGCTCTTCCGAAATCCTTGACAATCCCACTTGATACAATGAAGGAACAACTTAAACCCGCGAGAAGAATTTCAGATGTCCGCCTTCCCTCGAGATACCAGACTACCAGGCCCCAGACCATCCCGAGAGGTAGCCCATTGAGGAAAATAGCTGCAAACCGCCAATCAGCTGGTGCCAAACCAAATAAAACTAATGAGATTTGAGCACCCAGAATCAACCACAATAAAGCTTTGGCTCGCTGGGCTGGCTGTATCTCTGAACAGACTTTGATTCCTACATATTTACTCAGGGCGTAGCCAAGTATTTGACTGATTACAAGAGCAGTTTTCAGTGTGACTTCAGTCTCAAAAAACATGAGACCTTCAAATTTGGCTGCAGTGAATGGCTTTCGGAAGGCATACATGCAAAAGTAGGTACTGAAGGCAGCCGTGACCGCAAACAGGATAAAAATGAATTCTGGCGCCTTCGCCAGCCACTTCGAAAATCTGCTAATACGGATGGAATCAAGGGTGGGCGTGGGAGTTTCCATATGGATTAAATTTGTATCAAAACGAGCACATTAGTTCGCATCCAGCGGAATATTGAGGAAATGCATCAAAGCGAACACAAGACTCCGACGGGTTTGCACGCGCTTAGTGCACGCCAAATTGAGCATCTTTGCAAGACCAATAAGGGCAAGTTGGAGATATCTGTTCCCTTGAAAGATTGAATGAGAAATTTTGTTCGATTGTCAAAAATGGATAGATTACATGTGCCTTGTGATTGAGTCGAAAGTGATTGAATCGCAATAAACCCCCGTCGTTCATGAAATTTGAAAAAGATATATGGAAGCTTTCCAACTAATTTTAAGAGTCAATATCACAGAGTAATACAATGACCCGCGGATTACAGAAAGGGCTCAGAAGAAGGGCTGAATGATCCATTACATTGCAAAAAAGTTTTGTTTCTTTTTGAGGTCAGGAGAAATCCACTTCCGTTTTTTTTCAACATCAATCATTTTACTATTGCAAAGGTCTAATCAGGCTCTATGTATATGAGCTGTTTTAACTCTAAAAAGAAGAGCAAATTGAATAGCGAACTAGTCACAGAAGCATTGGACAAGGTAACCAACCCAAACATCTTGGTAAACCTTGTATCACGCCGCGTCCGTCAATTGAGCATTGGAGGAGGAAACATGAGTCGCCCATTTATTGAGACAGAACAGCCACTTGGTGCCGCGGACACCGCTCTCGAAGAAATTGTTCAAGAGAAAATCCATTTTGAAAAAATAAAGGAAGAAGATTTAAGTTAGGACTTTTCCGTTACATTCCTCTGATCAATCAAAGGAAAATCCATTTGAACCATGCCGGAAGCTAACCTTCCGGCTTTTTCGTCCACAATACGCCTTTCCCTATTCAAGATGCCCGATATCGTAAGCAACTCTAAAGCGAAAAGAGATTACCACATCCTTGAGCTATTCGAGGCAGGAATCGCGCTGCGTGGCACGGAGGTAAAGTCCTTGAGAGCGGGAAGAGCACAGATCAGGGATGCATTTGCCAGAGTCGAGAATATGGAAGTTTGGCTTTATCATGCACACATCGAAGAATATTCTTTTGGGAACTGGGTAAATCACGAACCCAAAGCCAAACGCAAACTTCTGCTCAACAAGTCAGAGATCCGAAAAATATTTGGATTAGCAGCGATCAAGGGACATGCAGTATTTCCTCTTTCCCTGTTTTGGAAAAACGGAAAAGTCAAAGTGAAGCTAGCCATCGGAAAAGGCAAAGTGCAACATGACAAACGTGAAGACCTCAAACGACGCGACTCTGACAAGGAACTCAAAAGAGCAATGATGCACCGGTTCAAGGGGAAATAAGCTACTTGACTACTTGTTTGCTCTTTGAAGACCTATGAAAAAGACATTTACAGACGGAATACTTGAGACCAACTGGCGTTAAAGAAAATCGGCGAAGCTTCAAAAGCTTCGCCGATTTTCGTAAAGTTGGGTTGTGAGGGCTTACGCAGATTTTTTCCAAGTGCGTTTGGGAGCCTTGGTTATCATACCCTTTTTAATGGCTTTGGCGGTGACGCGCATGTATTTCACTTCACCATCAACGATCACCTTGACGCGCTGAAGGTTGGGCATAAAGCGGCGTTTGGTGATACCAGTAACGTGAGTACCGATGCCGCCTTTTTTCTTGGCTTTACCACTGCGCCAAATGTGACTTCCCTTGATGGGCCTTTTACCTGTAACCTGACAAATCCTGGACATAGAGCCGTGCTTAAATAATTGTTCCGAAAAACAAGAAATGTGAAACTACTCATAACGTAAATATGAATCAAGGTTTAAACGCCAGAAAACTAACATTTTTGAATTCCGCAGAAACTCCAACGCGCCAAGTCGATCCATACTCTGTAACCAAGAATTCAAAGTGCCGGAAAAGACCGACGAGAAGCCTCAAGAACCCAGTTGCCAAATGACAGCTTCCTCCCTTATGGTGCAGTCCTCGTATAGATACCATGAAATTGATCTCAAACCAGAACAGTAAAAATACTCTGTTGGCACTTGCCTCCCTGTTGTTGACTCCCTGCATGTTGATCGCTCATCCGGGTAATGGAGACATCCACACCTTTTCCGATGGTATTCAGCATTTCTTCTCAGGGGTGGATCATCTTCTTTTTTCAGCGCTTGCAGGCCTGCTGATAATTTCGAAACAAAAATTTTGGAGTATTCCATCCGTCAGTGCTGCAGTTGCAATCCCTTTGATACTCACGGGAACGCATCAACTCTTGTTGTTAAATGAAAATGCTCTATGGGCGGCTTCACTGGGTTTAATATTCGCTTCCTTATCTTTACTCGTTTTAAGTGCTCTGGTTACTCAAGGTCACATTTTGCAAACAAGTCGAAATCAAATAATGAGAGTCGGTTTCGGCTGTGCCCTTCTTGCACTGGCATTGATCCAGCTTTGATCTAATTGTCGTCACCATGGATGGCTGCTCCCATCCTCATGTAATTATTTATCTGCCGTGAGGGAAGATGACCCAATCTTCGTGAAGCCAAAACCCACTTTGAGGGAACGGTGTCGCCTCATTATATTTGAAGCCGACACTCCTCTGGGAAAAGGGTTTGATGTCACACTGATTGTATGCATTCTGCTGAGCGTTGCCGCTGTCATGATGGCAAGCGTCGAATCGCTGATGGATCGATTCGGGCCATTTCTCATTTGGCTTGAGTGGACTTTTACGATCGCTTTTACCATTGAATACCTCCTTCGAGTCTGGACAGTCAAACAGCCTTTATTTTACATCAGGAGTTTTTATGGAATCGTCGATTTGGCTGCTCTCCTGCCGACATACCTCAGTTTATTTGTGGTTGATGCGGAATATCTGATCGTGATTCGAATGCTCCGTGTGATGAGGGTATTTCGTATTCTAAAACTCATTCAATACCTGGAGGGCTCTAGTATGATCATGAAAGCCTTGAGGGCGAGTGGGCCCAAAATCACCGTTTTCGTGATGGCCGTGGTTGTCCTGGTCGTGATCATAGGTTCGTTGATGTATGTCATTGAAGGTCACAAACACGGGTTTTCAAGCATTCCTATGAGTATTTACTGGGCGGTAGTAACCCTGACCACAGTTGGTTATGGTGATATTGCTCCAGTGACCCCTCTGGGAAAAATACTGGCTTCCATGGTCATGATCATGGGTTACGCCATCATTGCGGTGCCAACGGGTATTGTCACTGCCGAACTTACCCGAGCAGACAGATCAACCACAACCCTCAGTTGCCGTAATTGCTCAGCAGAGGCACATCCTGATGGAGCAAAATTCTGCTATCAATGTGGGCATGATTTAAACTGAAATCACCCTTTTACAACCAACTGTAAATAAGCAAACACAACACAGATACAGAGGGAGAAGGAATTGAAAATTGAGTTTGGATAAGCCATATTGAGGTTAACAACTGAAACACAATGCGACATAAGCCCATTCAAATAAGCATTTGCCTGTTATTGTTCCTCGGAAATTTAGAGGCGAATGAAACAGGTTTTCAATTCAGCGCAAACATCAGGCCTATTTTCAGGGACCACTGTTACCGTTGCCATGGAGCCACGCAACAAAAGGGCGGGTTGCGTTTAGATCTGGGACATACTTCTGAAATTTGGGAAGGAAGCTCCGGTCCCGCCTGGATTGAAGGTAATCCTGAAGGCAGCCTGTTGATTCAATTATTGAAGGGCAAGCACAATTCCCTACCCAGCATGCCTTATAAGAAAGAGGCCCTCTCTGAGCTGGAAATTCAGACGATAGAGCATTGGATTGACCAAGGAGCCATTATCTCCCCCTCCGTCGAGATAGACTCTCAACGTCACTGGGCATTTTCCAAACCTGATCGCCCTGAAATCCCGAAGGTTAAGAACGAACAATGGACTCGCAATGCTATCGATTTTTTCATCTTGAATGAGCTGGAGAAACAAGGAATACAGCCCTCTGAAGAAGCAGCCCCATCAACACTGCTGCGCCGACTTTTCCTTGACCTGACAGGGCTTCCTCCTGGCCAGAAAGATTTGAAATCCATATCTGCAGGATTTACAGAGCCAAACTATCAGGATTGGGTGAACGACTTACTGGCTTCACCACATTTCGGCGAACGTTGGGGGCGTCATTGGCTGGATGTGGCACGCTATGCCGATTCAAATGGCTACAGCATTGATGGAGCACGCACGATGTGGCGATATCGGGATTGGGTCATTCAAGCGGTGAACGATGACATGCCTTTCGATCAGTTTACAATCGAACAAATCGCAGGGGATTTATTGCCACATGCAACCCTTGATCAAATCATTGCAACAGGATTTCATCGTAATACCCAGATCAATCAGGAAGGAGGCATCGACCCTGAACAATTCAGAATGGAATCTATATTTGACCGCATGGCAACAACTGGAGCCGCTTTTCTGGGCTTGACGATCGGTTGCGCTCAATGTCACGACCATAAATTCGACCCTGTTTCTCAAGACGAATATTATCGAATGTTCGCGTTCTTCAACAATCAGGATGAACCCAACATCCCAGCCCCAACTTACAAGGAATCCATGAAATTAATTTCATGGGAACAAAAATACAACCCACTCAAATCCAAATTCGACATCTACGAAAAATCATTGCCCGACAAAATTTGGAGCTGGGAAAAATTCTTTGATGAAAAAGATACTGAAGCAGCTCCTGCAGAAATAAAAACCATCATTGAGAAAATCCCTCAGGAAAGAAGCAAAGAAGAATCAAAACAGCTTCTTGAACATTTCAAGAAGCATGATGTCACCTATCAGGCTCTAAGCAAACAAGTCAATCAGCTAAAGCGCCAACGTCCCCGCATCACTACCGCTATGGTGCTGAAAGAGCGCACAAAAATGCGTGAGACGCATTTATTGATCAAGGGAGATTTTACCAGGCCAGATAAAACCATGTCACCTGGCGTCCCGAAGACCCTTCATCCTATGGAAACTGAAGGTGAGGCCAATCGACTGGACCTGGCAAAATGGATTACCTCACCTGAAAACCCTTTGACAGCGAGAGTGATCATGAACCGTATGTGGCAGCAATATTTCGGCAACGGCATTGTTGAAACAGAAAATGATTTTGGAACGCAAGGTAGCTTGCCCAGCAACCCTGCATTGTTGGATTGGTTAGCCGTGGAATTTATGGAATCGGGATGGAGCATGAAGCAAATGCATCGCTTGATCACTCAATCCACAACCTACCGTCAATCCTCCAAGTTTAGACAGGATCTCTATAACAAAGATCCCAGAAACCTCTTACTTGGAAGACAAAACCGAGTGCGTCTGGAATCTGAAATCGTCAGAGATGTGGCTTTACAGGCCTCGGGATTGCTTGAACCCAGTATTGGGGGCCCCAGCGTACACCCACCTCAACCCAAAGGAGTAATGGGATTAGGGCAAGTGCAGCGTAGCTGGAAAGCGAATCAAGACGCACGCAGGTTTCGCAGGGGGATGTATACCTTCTTCTGGCGAGCCACACCTCACCCCGCCCTCTCCGTTTTTGATAGCCCTGATGCTTTCAGTACGTGTACGAGACGCATACGCTCCAACACACCATTACAAGCTTTGGCGTTACTTAATGATCCTGCTTTTCATGAAATGGCCGAGCAATTTGCCCTGCTCATGCTGGAGCAAAGTGCTGAAAGCGACTCGGCGCGTGTGACCTTTGGTTTTGAAAGATGCACCTCGCGCTTACCCGATTCGGATGAATTAGAGGTCATGCTGGAATTCATTTCGCAGCAAAGAAAATCCACCAAATCACTGGATTCAATAGAACAACAGAAAACCGTCTGGTTGAATGTGGCTCGAGTTTTGTTGAACCTTGACGAAACCATCACCCGCGAATAGTTATGCCTTTATCACCAAAAGCAAAAGAGAACGAACTGCTGAAAGCGGCCACTCGACGTCAATTTTTCAGTCGCTGCGGATTGGGAGTGGGATCCATGGCATTAGCCTCCCTGGCAAAACAAGATGCTCTGCGAGCTTCGATTTCAGGGGGTGCAACGGATAATCCCATTGCAGCAAAGCAACCTCATTTCCTACCCAAAGCCAAAAACATTATCTACCTGTTCATGGCGGGCGGCCCATCGCAATTGGAGCTTTTCGATTACAAACCCACCCTGCAACAGTACAACGGCAAGGTTATCCCCGAATCCTATCTGGAAGGCAAACGCTTTGCCTTCATGAACAGCTCGTTTAAAAACCGTTCCACTCTTCTTGGTACCCGGCGTCAATTCAAACAACACGGTCAGTCTGGCATGTGGGTTTCGGAGCTTTTGCCCCACACTGCAGGCATTGTGGATGAATGCACTTTCCTGCGCACCTGCAAAACCAATCTTTTCAACCACGCTCCGGCCAAATTATTCATGAATACCGGATCAGGCCAATTTGGAAGACCCAGCATGGGAGCCTGGACAACCTATGGACTGGGTAGCGCCTGTGAAGATTTACCCGGATTTGTAGTGTTGCAGAGCGGACCGCGCGGTCCGCGCGGTGGCGCAGTCAATTGGGGGAGTGGTTTTCTTCCAACCGTGCACCAAGGTGTGCCGTTGCGTGGTCAGGGAGAACCCATACTCAATTTAACCACGCCAGATGGGATAACTGACAAAGCTCAGAAATCGGTGATTGATGCCGTCAAATCAATGAATCTCAAAAGGCTAATTGAGACCGGTGACCCGGAAATCTCCACTCGAATATCAGCATATGAGATGGCATACAAGATGCAATCAAGTGCCCCCGACTTGATTGATCTATCCAATGAATCTCAGGAAACAATGGATATGTATGGTGTCGAATCCAGTGGATCGAATTTTGGCAGGAATTGCCTGCTCGCTCGCAGACTGGTCGAAAAAGGAGTCCGTTTCATTCAACTTTACCATACCAATTGGGATAGCCACGGTGGTCCCGGGGAAAACCTGCAAGGAGATTTTGAAAAGGTCTGCCGTGAAATCGATCAGCCCTGCGCCGCTCTGATAAAAGATTTGAAACGTCGTGGGCTTTTAGATGACACACTGGTGATTTGGGGGGGAGAGTTTGGCCGCACGCCTATGGGAGAGAACCGCAGTTCCACCGGTAGAAATCATCACATCGACGCATTCACCATGTGGTTTGCGGGAGGTGGAACCAAACCGGGCAATATCGTAGGTGAAACCGACGAGCTAGGGTTTGATGCCGTTTTGGACCCAGCACATACTCACGATATCCACGCGACCATCCTTCACTTGATGGGGATGGATCATGAAAAACTTACCTTTCGTTTTCAAGGCCGTGATTTTCGTTTGACCGATATCCATGGTGACCTTATCGATAAAATGTACGTGTAGGAAACTTTGAATCCAATGAAAGCATGAAACAATTGTTGCAGACCAGATCAGACAGGAAGCGCCGTTGGTTTGGCCTGCTGTATCTTCTGATCGCAGGCATCATGCTGGTGTGGGGGACAACCTGGCTGGAATCATACCTGTCTCAATCCGACTGGAGATTTTTAATATACTGGTTTGTTTGTTTTGTGACGACATTTATGGCTATGTTTGTCGCTTTACTTGATATTTGGATCATCCGCACCCGCGCACGGCAGCAGCGCCAAAAAGCAGTGTTCCAGGCGTTCAATAAAAAGCCTGAAGACAATGGGAAAACCGCGTCAGATTGAACCAATGGTTCAAATCATTCGGAATGTTTATCCCTCAATTTCGGTATCCCATTTAGGATAAACTGAGGGGTCGAGTTCTCCACGACGGATCATTTCCTGCAGATCACGGATGATGGTCCGTCTTGCTACTCGATATTCGCGCGCAAGAGCTGAAATATTCGGTCGCTGTTTGGAATCCTCTAGCCGCAAACGAATCTGGTGTTGGCGGCTCAACCTGTCCGTAGACCTGCTTAGAAGGGTCTCGATATCAGATCGTTTGGAACGTTCGAGTGATTCAAACTGTTTGATCACTTCTTTCTCCCCGCACTCACTCACCGCAGTCCGGATGGTCTTCTTCAACACATGGATATCCACTGGTTTGGGCAGACAATAATGGGCTCGACGAGGCCCCTGAAGCGCCTTGATCTGTTGTTGAACTTCAAGGGCACCGGAAACGACAACAATGGGCACATGAGGCATCAGTTGTTTAAAATCAGGTAAGAAATCCAACCCCAATTCTTCATTCTCAAGGACATGATCCAGCACAATGACTTCGGGCACAAAGTTGGATGCATATTTGATTGCCTCAGTACCTGATCGAGCTCGTTTCAGTTCAAATTGCCCCAAGCATTCTTCGTAAATTTCATATTGGAGGTCTTCATCTTCGATGATCATGACCCTGATCTTGTCCATGATCATAGGATGCTGCATTGCAGCTAACTTCGCAAGTCTGTTTGGCCTCGAAACGAACACCTCCAGTCAGTCACTGACTGGGTTCTGGAGCCCTTTCCTCTTTTTGAAAATCAAACTGAAGCAAAATACGGGATCGATAGCGGTGTCCAATTGCACCATGGCAAGTATTGAGCCAGAGAAGATAAAACTTAAGGATTTTATTTTTAGAAGCTTATTTTCAGTAATCGAGATGCGTTACGATGGAAAATTTTGGAACGGATTTCATTATCAGCGGAAAGTTCCATGACTGTCTTGATTGTCTCTGAGCCTTGGCATCCCGGCCCTCTGCCAAGAATGTCATTGCAGTCGCTTCCATAAAGTAGTTTATCCTGATGCCGCGCCAGGAAGACTCGAGTATGGTCTTCGTCGCGCTTGAGTGAATTCAAGCCAGAGCCGGCCGATAGATCCCCAAACATATTCGGATAATCGGATAGAAGGCGATCCGTAATTCCCCCAGTTACCACCGGCCCGGTCGGATACATCACCTTTTGATCATGCTTGCGATCAATATTTCCCCACCAGGTCTGGGCATGTCCTATGAAATTTGTATTGGGAAACTTCTCAAGAACTTTATGGAATCTATGAAGGCTGGTGTTGTATGCATTATGTTGAAAATGAATCAGGACGGGCACTTGATATTCACCAGCTAATTCTGCCACCATTTCAAGAGGCCTTGAATCGCATTCCAATTCGAATTTCTGCTCACCAATACCGACTGCGCCCAGCTTTAAGTACTTTTCAATGGTTTCACGGCCCATGGATAAATCGGGCACTTCATTCGCAAAAAACACGAAATCATCGGGATAAAGTTGAGCCATGCGATAAACGGTCTCATTCCCTCCGCATTTGGCCGCAAGTCCGTAGTATTTTCCTGCGGGTA
Source organism: Verrucomicrobiota bacterium (assembly GCA_040264395.1). Taxonomy (GTDB): domain Bacteria; phylum Verrucomicrobiota; class Verrucomicrobiia; order Limisphaerales; family AAA164-E04; genus AAA164-E04. The sequence continues at coordinate 374 of JBDQII010000024.1, read as the reverse complement.
ACAGAACTGTTCGATGAACACCCATCGCCTTCTGATGAGTTCGCAATTGCAATTCACTGCGCCCAGAGTAGTTAGTATGCTGATGCAGATCAATGATAGGAAATCCTGCATGCAATTCCCCGGACTGAGCCATCGAACATAAAGGCTTGCTCAGGGAAACTGCCAACGCACAACCCGTAGTTTTGATAAAATCTCGTTTGGTCACAGACGTATTCATCATTCGTAATCGTTAAGCAAAATTGAAGCCCGAATCAATCTATGGTTTCTTCTTCACCGTCATAGTAATATGCCTTCCTCTTTGCTTGCTGCGCTTACTAAAACGGTCACGATTGGATCGCTGAGAGAGTCCCATGAAAGACGCCTGACTACGTATT
>JBDQII010000023.1:0-20981 GCA_040264395.1 Verrucomicrobiota bacterium | reverse complement strand
GGCGTCGGTTTTGAAAAAATCGAGATGCAATTCTTGAGTGATGTTTTTATTCAATGCGAAGAATGCGAAGGTCGTCGATTCAGACCCCAGATCCTTGAAATAAAATTGATGGAAACCGGCTCAGCGCAACTTGCGGACGCTCCCAGAGCAGGAACAAAGGAGTGCAGGTCTTGGAGCATTGCCGACATGTTGAAAGCAACGGTCGACGAGGCGATGGAATTCCTACAATCCATTACGGAATCATCCCACGCAATCAAAGCATGTCGAGGACTCCAATGGCTGCAACAGGCCGGTCTGGGATATTTACAGCTCGGACAACCGGTCAATACACTGAGCGGCGGTGAAAGCCAGCGACTTAAACTGGTTAAGCACCTCACTCAAATTTCCAATCAACGTAAAGGCCCCAAACATTGCCTTTACATATTTGATGAACCTACGACTGGCCTGCATTTCGATGATGTTCGAGTGCTGCTCGATTTGTTTCAAAAACTTGTCGACTCGGGCCATTCAGTCATCATGGTTGAGCATCACACGGACGTGATTAAAAGTTCAGACTGGGTCATCGACATGGGGCCCGAGGGAGGTGATGCAGGTGGAAGGGTCGTTGTTTGTGGCCCACCGAAAAAAATCAAAGCATGCGCCCAAAGTCATACGGGAAATGCATTGTGATCCCTCATGAGCAGACCATCATTTCATGAGGTGTCCATCGAAACCTTTTTTGATGAGGAATGCATAGGCCGCACGCGCCTTATCATCTACAAACTGCTCGGTCTGAAATCCGAGTTTGGGATATTCAAGAATGCGCTGAAAGTCGCCAACCATGATCTCAGTTACCAATGCCTTGGAGATTCCACCCTGACAGTAAGCATTGAAATCGAGTTGGGGCGAAGTAATCTGCCATTCGACATCTGGCCATTGTTTGGTGAGGGAGGCGTGAGCCCTGCGTTCCATGTAAGGTTTTTGAATCGCGATCGCTCTTTTGATCTTTATTCCCTTTGATTCCAGCAACGCTTTGGAATATTTGATATTCTCACCCGTATTGGTTGCATTAGGCTCAGTCATGACAAGCTCTGCTGGTAATCCAAGATCGATCGCTCGTTCTGAAATGAGCTCAGCTTCCGGGCGCTCAAAGACTCCCTCCGTCCAGTTACCAAACCCGCCAGTAAAGAGAAAAAGCGGGGCCATTCTCTGACGATGAAGTTCAGCCGCCCTGTTCCCTACCCTGAGATCATGACTTCCGAGAATGAGCACCATGTCCGCAGGTTCAATGCGGTGCTCAAGACGATGATATTCCCACAAGATCAATGAAGCATTTTCAATCTCCGTATTCCATGGAAAGTCCCTGTGTCTCATAAAGGAAAGTTGTCAAATTCGAGATGCAGAAACGAGAAGAAAGAATAACTGGGGAAAGATTGATCGCTGTTCAGCGTTGAGACGCTCCATTCTTCCTGCGAATCTCAAGTAACAATTCCTGCGCAGGCTCGTAATTTTTTCGTGCAGCTTCTTTTATCCAGTGAATAGCCGAATCCCGATCCCGGTCGCAACCACGCCCGATCCAGAGCATCATACCTAGATTGGTCTGAGCTTTGTGGTGACCAAGATCGGCTGCCTGCCGAAACCAGCCCATTGCCAAGGCATAATCCTGAGGAACACCCCTGCCTTCATAAAATCGTTCACCTATTTCAAAAATCGATTCGCGATCTCCCATTTCAGCTTGCTCCAGCGTGCTGATGACGTGTTTCTCCATGATCCCATGAGCAAAACTTTTGGCCTGCCGAATACCTGTTTTCGTTTGTTGATAGGTCCCCGTCAAACGTTTCCAAAGTCCGCCTGTTGCGATTAATCTGAGCAGCCAGTTCATCGTTTGCTTTCAATCTAACATTGAAGCGATCAAATTTCTTTCAGTTTTTGCTAGTCAGCAAGGTAAAAATCCCTCATAAAACCCGATTTCCGTTCCAATGAAGGAGCAAATTATCATACTTGATTTTGGTTCGCAATACACTCAGGTGATCGCAAGACGCATCCGAGAGTGTCAGGTTTATTCAACTATCCTTCGCTATGACACCCCGGCGGCGGAAATTGCGAAGATGAAACCGAAGGGCATCATCCTTTCAGGTGGCCCCAGCAGTGTCTTTGATGAAGACGCACCCAAGCCCGACCCTGCGTTATTCAAGCTCAAAGTGCCTATGCTGGGCATATGCTACGGTCTGCAAATGCTGGCTGAATCCCTCAAGGGGCGTGTGGAGCCAGGACTGAAGCGTGAATACGGGAAAGGAACGCTGGAGATCAAAGACAAAACTTGCCCGCTTTTCCGCGGACTCCCCAAACGCATTCAGGTCTGGAATTCACACAGCGACAAACTCACCAAATTACCACGAGGATTTACTACCGTTGCGGTCACTGAAAACTCCGATTTCGCTGCTGTTGCCGATATCAAAAAGCATAGGTATGGGCTTCAATTTCATCCAGAAGTCGTCCATACGCCGCGCGGTAGCGTGATCATAAAGAACTTTGTTTACGATATTTGTAAATGCGGACGCAATTGGACTATGCTCAATTACTTAGATCAGGCAGTTGAGGAAATCCGTAAGCAGGTCGGAGATGAAAAAGTCATTCTTGGACTGAGTGGTGGGGTTGATTCCAGTGTCGCCGCTGCATTGATTCATCGAGCCATCGGAGACCAACTGACTTGTATTTTTGTCAATAATGGATTGCTGCGCGCAGGAGAGGCAGATGCCGTCAGAGAAGTTTTTCAAAATAATTTCAAACTCAAGCTTCGATATGAAAATGCCACCACGATGTTCCTCAAGCGATTGAAAGGCATCACCAGCCCTGAGCGTAAGCGCAAGGTCATTGGCAAGGCTTTCATTGAATCATTTACGCAGGCCACAAAGAAAGTTGGCAATGCGAAGTTTCTTGCACAGGGGACTCTTTATCCAGACATCATTGAATCCGTCCCTATTGCAGGCAACCCTGCTGCTTTGATCAAGAGTCACCATAACGTGGGAGGCTTACCCAAAAACCTGAAATTCGAACTTCTCGAACCCCTTAAATGCCTGTTCAAAGATGAGGTGAGATTGCTTGGACTCGAATTGGGGCTCCCGAAATCCATGGTTTATCGGCATCCATTCCCCGGACCTGGACTGGGCGTCCGAATCCTTGGAGATGTCACACGCAAACGCATTCGTATTCTCAAAGAGGCAGATACGATTGTACTCGAAGAAATGAAAAGCTCAGGCTGGTATTACAAGGTTTGGCAAGCATTTGCTGTGTTGCTGCCGGTCAAGAGTGTGGGTGTCATGGGGGATGAGCGAACTTATGAATACACCATTGCAGTCAGGGTGGTGGAATCCAAAGATGGAATGACCGCAGATTGGGTCAAACTCCCTTACGAGGTGCTCGAGAAAATCTCAAACCGAATCATCAACGAAGTCAAAGGTGCCAACCGCGTTTGTTACGATATTTCCAGCAAACCTCCAGCAACGATCGAGTGGGAGTAAAGCCCTTATTCTGATTTCAAATCATTAGCAAACAAAAAGGTCTCTCTCTTTTTAAAGCAGAGAGATCTTTTTACGTAAGACTGTTTTTCAGCGGAGATCAAGGCGCTTATTTTTCCGAATTGGCGTTGAAAAGGTACGCAAGGAAGGTAGTTTGCACTTGTTCGTAATGAGCAACAAAAAAGACCGTATGATGGGTAATTTGAAGAGCGAGGCAATGGATACACACCAAAAGGCATTGGAAATCAATCTGGACCGAGGGAAATACGGTACGCTTGCCGAGATTGGTGGAGGTCAGGAGGTAGCCAGATGGCTTTTCAGAGTTGGGAGTGCATCAGGGACAGTGGCCAAAACGATGTCGGCTTATGACATGACGGTCAGTGACTCCATTTATGGAGCAAGCAAACGCTATGTCAGTCGCCAGCGAGTCGAAACGATGCTGGAACATGAATACGGCCTGCTTCAGGAACGTCTTGGCTCAACCCGTGGGGCTGAAACCCGTTTCTTTGCTTTTGCAGATTCGGTAACAACCCGTAATGTAGAGCGTAACAGCAATGGTCATGGCTGGCTTGGGATCAGATTCCAGACAGAACCCAATGCCCAGCCTTCTCAAATCTTGATCCACCTTCAGCTCTGGGGCAAGGAATACATTCAGGACCAGGAAACCCTCGGTGCTTTCGGGATCAACCTGATCTTCGGAGCTTATGGCTACCATGACAGACCGGAATTCCTCATCGAATCATTGGGCGACAGTATCCCAAAAGGGCATATGGAAGTAGACGTGATTGAGTTCACCGGCCCCGCATTCAAGGATGTTGATAATCGATTGATGAGCCTCAAACTGGTTGAAGCTGGGCTGGCCAATGCAGCTATCTTCAATCCGCAAGGTACCATGGTCGAGCCCTCTGAGTTGTTTTACAAAAAATCCGTGTTGATTCAACGCGGCAGTTTTCGTCCGGTGACGCGTTTGGCCATGGACATGCTTGAATGCTCGATAGCCGAGTTTATCCAGGAGCCAAAAGTGCAAAGCAAAGAGGTCGTGATCTTGCTAGAAATGTCGATTCAGAATCTGACGACCAACAATGATGCCAATAAAATCGACTCAAAGGACTTCCTGGAGCGCGTCGATTGCTTGAGTGCACTGGGCTATCCGGTAGCCATTTCAAATTATGGCGAATTCCACAGGCTGGCGGCTTATTTATTCCGCTACACACAAAAAATGATAGGTATCACCATGGGAGTGCCAACACTCAAGGAAGTGTTCAATGAAAAATACTATGACGATTTGGCAGGAGGTATTCTGGAATCATTCGGACGACTCTTTAAGAACGATTTAAAACTCTACGTTTACCCATGGGAAGAACCAGCAACGAGCTCACTTGTAACGGCAACCAATCTGCTGGTAGATTCCCATCTGCGCCACCTATATCAGTATTTATATGAGAACCAATTCATCCAGCCATTGAGAGACTTTGATTCCAAATGCCTGTCAATAAGTAGCAAGCATGCCTTGGACATGATCAAGGATGGAAACTCAAATTGGAAGACAATGGTGCCTGAAGAAGTCGCTGGATTGATTGACGAACGAAACCTTTTCATGAAAAAGCATGACCCCGCTGCAAAACAACCCCGTGGAGCCACGATCCGTTGATCAAACTCACAGGGATTTCAATTCATTCCAAAGGGATTTGAGATCGCTATCCATACCAGCCATTTTCAGTAACTCTTTGCGATCACCTATTTCAAAGGCAAGACGGAGAAACTTTCTGGCCTGAGCCAGTTCACCCGATTGACACGCATAACAGGCAAGATTATAAGGAATGATAGGTTCGGATGGGAATTTGACAGCAGCCTCCAGCAGCGAGGTTGTTGCCTGTTCCACTGAGCCTTTGCTTGATCGCCTCAATGCATAAGAACGAAGAATAAAACCTCCGGGATGATCCGGTAAGTCCCTCACCATTCCCTCAGACAATTCCAACGCAGCATCCCACTCCTGAGTATCCGCATATACCCGCCATTTCAGCTCGAGATATTCAGGCCTTAATTTGACAGGATTGCTGACTTGCTCCAATTCTCCAATTGCCTCGATGGGATTCCCTAGAATTATCCAGCCTTCGGCGCTGGATATACAAAAGGAATCAGGTGGCAAAATCGTGTTCACGGACAAAATCAGAGGGAGTTATTGACACTAAATGCACTTGGATCAAGGTGCTTGGGAACATAACCAATACTGGTCTGGATGGCATTGGCGCACGAGCAACCAGCGCTGGCTTCGGGCGCAAGCAATACTCCACCAGCGGGGATCATCCCCAACCAGCAACCACTGCGCAGGCCCTCAAACTGGACTCGTTTATTGCTCTCAAGATCCCATTGCCCATGATAATAGTGTCTGTAAAAAATACTCTTCAAGGCGGCCGACATGGTCCCGCAGCCACGTCTTTCGGGTAGGTCTGTTCTGAGTAATTTTCCATCCCTCAAACTAAAAGCTCGTTGATCAGAGTAAAAGGTATCTCCGATCACAACTGGATGTTGCAGGTGTCCGCTATGATGGTTTTTTCCTGCTTCATGGCTCTCTTCCCACAACAGAGATCCGACAGCTGAAGGTGCCTGATTCTGATCAGCCGCACTAGGGGCAGCTGCAGAGGTGTTAAATGCAAATGAGTGATAACGTTTATCCTTGTCAGTTCCTGTAACAATCAGTGTATCATTGCTGAAAGTCATGTAGGTCGTGAATTGACAATCACTGAAATCATGCACGCGTTCCCACTGCCGTTTACCACTTTCGAGATCAAGGCAAACCAGTCTTACATCAGTGAGCATCTCGGGTTCAAGTCTTCCGGTTAATGCCGCCATCGCTGCAGGATTCCGACTCTCCAGAAAGTAAATTTCTTGATTACCGATAGTGATGGTTGAATTAATGATCGCTCCCCCTTCATAAATCCAGGACTGCTCGCCAGTATGCCGATTCAATCCGAATAAGCGCATACTCGTAACGCGACTTACGTCCTCCGGATGAAACTCTTCAAACCATTGACCGTCATCACCCAAATACCGGGATCCAGACTTCACACTACTACCGATCAGTGTGTCACTCACTGTCGCAAGGTATCCCCAATCGACCTTCGGTGAACCTTCAGGGCGCACCGCTTCGAACTGCAGAGAGCGTCGCCCAGTATCACCCTCCACACCAATACAATGGCGGCCCTGCGCAATGTAAAGGTAATCGTGTGTCCCCACCATGTTACTGCAATCTCTGGGCAAATTTGCACGCCGCATTTCGGGGCTGAAATAATTCCACAGAATGGTTCCGTTGTAAGAATCCAAACCAAATAGAACTCGATCACCTTGAATGAACAAACGCCCATTCACGGAGATGGGCGCAGGGTTGCGCGGGCCGCGGTCAGGCATGGGACGTGGCCCCGGATCCCCCCACCACAAGACGCCCAATTCTCCATGAACCAAGGCATCTTGACTGCATGAAGAATTGTCAGCTCCTCCATATTGGTGACTCCATTGACCTCCACCGACCAACTCTCCTCGAGTTGCCATGAACCAGCCAGGACTGGCTTCTTCGCGCATGGTGACACTAAATTCTTGAAAGGATTGATTGAGCTGAGTCAAAACCGGTGAAGGCAAGTCTTGGGAAAGGGCGACACAGAAAGTGCCCCCAGCAGGACGAATCATACGCTTGAGCCAACTGAGATCCGATTGATCCTTGTCAAGATTGAGTGCATCCAGATCGTGAACGATAACGAGATTAGCGAAAAAAGCACCATACGGCAGAGACGCATACTCACCATGATGGACCGAAACTCTTTCACCATATACACCCACTTCGTCCAAAAAACTCCGTGCCTGCTGAACCATCCCAGAATCAGGATCAACCAGAATCACTTTGAAACGACTCAATCGAACCAGGGCATGAGCTATCATTCTCTCTCGCTCACCGGCCCCTAGGATCAAGGCAAATCCAGCTTCCCTTTCCGTGGCGTTCAACAAACCTGAGACACTTTGCTCAAGCCTGCTCGACAGGCTCATCGTCCCTGCCCCAAACTCAGGGTTTCCCACACCAACGGGTGCATAGTAAAAAGAAGTATCGAATTTATAAAGGGAGCTGAACTGGGCACGATCCCCATGAGGAGGACCATAAATCCGGAAGGAATATTCCCCATCCCTCTGCAACTGATCGAAAATAACGCTATGTTCAAGTTCCGAGTCAGGGCGATTGAACTGCCGAAATTCACCTTCAGGTCCCATCAGATCCAACCGGCTGGGCATGGATACATCCATGCCCCAGGTTATGCTCACTTTATCTGGCCCTATCCAGTCAACAAATGGTCCGTTAGGAATTTCCATGATGACCGGATCCGGTCCTGCATCTGGAAAGTAATCTTTTTTGGCGTGAAACCTTGATTGAATCCACTCGTCTGGCATTGCTTGGTTCAACAATAAGATCTCATGAATCGCACCCTTCATTGAAAAATTCTGGTCATTGTCATGAAAGGCTCCGATTTCATAAAAAGGGTGCTTCGGATAGCGAACCTTACCTTGCTGAATGTGCGACTGAGCAACACGAGTTCCATCGACCCAAAGCTCCATTGAACTGCCACTGTAGTTTCCAACAATGTGGTACCATTTCCCCGGAACAAATGAAGTTTGAGACTCCAGATAGGTCAGTTTAGCTTGCGCCTCAGAAGCCAATCCAAAACAAAACCGGTCCTCACGATACCCAAGAATCCAGCCTGCCTCGATATCAGGATCATGTTGAATGGCTCCAATGATTCCACCCCGTTCCGAAGCCCCGTCCATTCGTACCCATGTTTCGATGGCAAAAGGTCCCTGAGGCAGGTTAGCGTCAGCAGGACCGTCAGAAAGAATCAACCTCTCGCCACCCCCACTGAGTTCTACCCGAGGAGGGATTGGGTCCATGAGAAACTGGACCCGACCTTTGAAGACAGGTCTAGGTCCGCCCTGAATGGGCATTAACTTTTGCCCCTGTTGACGGTGAGCAGCAAAAAACCAGTGGGCATGGATGAGGCTTTTGTCCAACTCTGCTCCTGAGAGGGGCGAAGAAAAGGCCAATGTCAGGACCAGGGCAGTCACGCCACAAAAAAAGCTTTTTTTCATAACAGTTAAGTTAACGAGCAGATGATTACTCAACGATTTCAATGTGACCAAAGCTAACGTCAGGGGTAGCATTGTGCAAACCTTGTTTCAGGATCGTGACATGTGTGAGACCAAACTGAACCTGAAGCAAACATTACCGATAAAGCAGATGCCTCAACTCTCATGATGAGAGGCTTTAAACCCTGTGCTCAGTTAAGCCAAAAAGTTCCCGAACCTCAATCACATTCAAGCACCAAACAGAATCACTCCTCTGAAGGATTGACATCGAAAGGTCGAAATGAATTTCTGACTGAAACCAGCTGGAAAACTCCAATCCACACAAAAAGGTAATGTGGAATTCAAATCCACTTTTTTCATTCTGGAATTGTTAAAGGCAGTGGAAAATCGTTGTGGTGAGGAAAATCATCGGTAGTCCTCTCGCACCGGGTGAAAGGCGTCTATGATTTTACAATCGGTCAATGCCTTTCCAGAGTGAACCGCATGCGAAGGGATGACGCCAACATCCCCCGCTTTGAGAACCGTAGATTGCCCCTGAATCACGAGTTCAAATTGCCCTGAAATCACATTACATATTTGCTCATGAGCATGAGAGTGTTCTGGCAGCTCGGCACCTTTATTCACATCCCAGTAAGCAAGGGTCATCGACTCACCGTGCACAAAACGAACTTTGAATCCGGGAATCATGTCCTCCGCTCCCAAATCATCATGTTTGAAAACAGGCATGTGCCGATTGAAAACTTGATATCTGACAAAAAAAAGAAAAATCCAATCACTTTACAAGTGCAGAAACTTGTGCGAAGGCTTCCCAATGTACATAGCGATGAATCGATTTAAAATTGCACCGGGTTTTGAAAATGCTTTCGAAGAAATGTGGAGAAACCGTGAATCTTACCTTGACGAGGTCCCGGGTTTCCAAAAGTTCAACCTTATCAAGGGCAGCGCTGAAGATACGCATACCACTTATGTGTCGCACTCAACCTGGCTTTCCCGGCAAGTTTTTGTGGATTGGACAGAATCAGAAGCATTCCGAAAAGCTCATAGTCAGGCGAAATCCCCCGAAGGCATGCACCTTTCTCATCCAAGATTCGAAGGTTTTGAAGTGATTATGTGATAATAAATGGGGCTTAATGAGAATCTTTCGAGTTACTCATCAGATATTGATCTGTCCGAAATAAATTCACAGGCAATCCTTCATTGGAGAATAGATTGGGTATTGCCGTATTGCTGAATCCGAACCGGACTGCCACTGGTTGGGTTATTTTTTCGGTGAACACTAAAACTGTGCTGCCATCAATCGTGGCGCTGGCTGGCAGAAATTTTCCATTCTCACCTGCTACATAGAATTCATTGGGAGCCCCCCCTCGCGCCACCAAGCCACTTTCTGCATTATCAAAGTGAACTCGAATTTTCTGACCTTCAACCTTCATGCGACTGTATTGTGGGCTTCGGTGAGGAATGTTTTTATGACCATAAGTTGCACTAAGGGCATAGTTGGCTAGCCGCAGGCCGACATCGCGTTTGTTGTTAGGATGAATATTTTTAACATCATCTACCAGATCACTTATGACAACCATCCCTGTATTCGGATAAGATGCACTTTTGGTTTGGGCTTCACGCAGGAGCGCGCAAACGCTGGGGCTCTCATATGAGTAGGGAGCAATCTGCACGAAGTAGAATGGAAAGTTTTGTTTCCAAGCACTACGCCATGCCCCGATCATTTTAGTGAACAATTTTTCATAGGCATAAGCAATGTCTACGTTGCTTTCTCCTTGATACCAGATTGCGCCGGCAATTCGATAGGAAGTGATGGGATGGATCATGGCATTGTAGCAAAGCCCAGCATCTTTTGGCCACCATGCAAAAGGTTCAATCTGACTGGCTGCCACTTGCAATTCCGAATCACTTTGCACCAACTCGCGAGGAGTCCAAACTTCGGCTGGCGTTCCACCCCAGTTACTGTTGATCAAGCCCACTGGAAGCTCAAGTTTTTGACGCAATTGCTTTCCGAAAAAGTAACCCACGGCACTGAAACGCATCATTTCCTCAGGAGTGCAAACCTCCCAGGTGCCCTCACAACGGTCTTGTGGAAAAGGTGCAGTTGTTTTGGGTATGTAGAAAAACCGAATATTGGAGTCATTGGCATTCGGAGCTTCATCCTTGCATTGCTGCAGACCATGGTTACCGCTCCATTCCATGTTGCTCTGACCACCGCAAACCCATACTTCGCCAATTAAGATGTCTTTTATTTCAATGGAATTGGATCCTGCAACTTGCATCGAGTAGGGACCACCTGCATTCGGAGTAAGGATTGAGACAGACCAGCTCCCTCCACTATCAGCGGAAGTCTCGTTGATGGAATCATTCCAACTTGGTATTACTTGAACTTTTTCAGCTGGGTTGGCCCAACCCCAAATTCTCACATTTGATTCTTTCTGAAGGACCATGTGATCACCGATGATGCTGGGAAGTCTTACATCAGCCTTGATTGAACAAGTCAGGGTCAGTGCAAGATTGCCGAATAAAAAGAAAAGGATGCGGTTTTTCATTGGAAGTGGAAATGTTAGCTGAAGTCGGGATTCTTTGCAAAAAAACTCACTCATAGCCTCTATTTATCAACCAGGGGGATCGGGTTTAACGGATAGCTGATGATGCTTAACATTTTCAGCGAGCCATACTTGCTGAGGAGGGAGCAATTTTTCTCTTTGGACGAAAAGTCTCAGACAAGGAGTGAGGATCTATGCCAGCCAGGAATCCTCGTGCATCCTGAAGACGTTTGCTTTGCAACAGGGCATGAAAATGATTGATGCGAGTGATGATGTCCTCTTTATCTTGGAAATCGGAAAAACATATACAGGTTTTTCGATCCCCAATAGACCTGCTCAAGGTTTACTTCAGGAAATCATTGATCAAAAAGTAAAGGATCAGGCGTTGTGATCTGCAACTCTAGAGCTTCAAGCCGAAAGGCTTGAGTCGGAAATAAATCCTGCCGACTGAGAAGCGCAAGTTGCTTTCTGGCTTCCTCACTGCGACCATTCCGAACCAGCCATTCAACATTTACAAAAGCATAGATCGCAGATTCACGATTCCCCAATTTATTTTTGTCAATGGTCTTGAGCCATTGGGCTGCCTCTTGATCATTCTCTTGCAGCATATACGCACAAGCTACCAAAAGACGATGCGTGTCGTCCATTGCAGCTTCGGATCGAGACGCCAAGAAGGATTCAAGAGCCTCTACGGTGTCATCAAGCACGAGAATGGCTGTCTCGAGACGGCGAACATATGTGTCAGGCATGTCGGAACGCAACTCGAACAAAGCCTGATCAGCTTCCGAAAGTATGGTAGAGTTACCAGCCGCTTTAGCTGAACGATAAAGCAAAAGCGAGTATGACATACGATCTTGCAATGACGCATCATGCAGCTGAAGAAATTCCAGCGCTTCAGCTCCCAACCCTACGCTTAACATTCCGCTTGCCATATTTAAGACATTTGTTTCGTCCTTGAGCGGGCTAAGTTTGATGAGTTCCGAGAATGCGTTTGAAGCTGAGGCTCGTCGATTTAATTCCCCCTGTGAGATACCCTCCAGATAATAGGCATAAGGTTTCAACAATTTAACACCTGCCTTTTGACTACGAAGCTCTACAGCGAGCGCCGTTGCTTCAAGCCAGTTTTCGTTCTCAAGCAACAAATCTCCATAGCCTACCCAATAAGCAGCTTCATCCTCAAATCGTGGTTGTGCTTGATCTAGCAATTCAAATGATTTCTTTGGTATTCCAACCTGTTGGTAAGCATGAGCTATTTGGAGCACTTCATTCAGTCTGTCGATTGGACGTTTTGCCAGAAGCGGCCAATATTGAGCGGCTTCGAAAATAGCCTTTTTGGGCTGCTTTGCTGCAATGAGTAGTTCCCAGTATGCAGCATGCTGGATGGGTTGATCTTCTTGATTCTTCTTAACCTCCCTGAATACTGCATCATATTCACCCAACAATTCAAAATGCCTGTAAATCTGCAAAAGCAGCTTGCGTGAGATAGCACTGACTTCATCGCTTCCGTCTGCCATTGAATTGAGGGATTGCACACCCTCCAGGTCCGTATCAAATGTGGCCTGATTCAAGACGGTCAAAGCGGATTCGTAAGCTTTCAACTCCGGAAACACCTCCTGTAATTGTGCAGCATATTGCTCTTTGACTTGATTGAAACTACTGTAACTTTCAGATTCGAAAAGCAGTTCCAGCAATCTCTTAGCTTGATTGGGTGCAAGTTTTTCACAAGCAAGTAAGGTGTCCATCAACTGCTCATGCAGCCCTTGCCGATTCATGAAGGAAATGACAAGGTCAAGATCGGAAAGATTGTTGCTGGTAATGGCTAAAAGCTTTTCGGTGCGCTTGGTCAGATCAACGATATCCGAGGGATCCAACGACTCCATGCTCATACCATTGGTAAGTATCATACGATAAAGAGTCGGATCGACACTATTTTTCAACAATGCCACACGCAACTGATAAGCTGCTTCACTCCAATTTTGTTGATCCATTGCGACGACAGCTCTGGCCTTGAGTTGCTTGACTTCACGGATTTTGTAGAGACTCGACTTGACCTTTAGCTCGCTGCCATCAGGGGCAATGTTCCAAAGAGGGGCCATGTAAAACCCTGCGCAAAGAAACGCAAAAACAAGGCTCAATACAGTGTAACGGAATCCTGGCTTGTTGATCATGATGGACAACAAAGCTGATTGCCCCGCTTTTTGCTGCAGTTTGCGGCTCCAAGCGCTGGACTTCCCTCTTCTTTTCCGGTTTTTTGGCATCTGTTGCGAATGCTAATTAAAATTCTCTACTTGTTAAGCCTTAATAAACAGCAGAACGATCTTTCTGAGAGCTAAAGACCCATTGAACTAAATCATTCCAGGTCCTAAATTGCGGGCTTTGATCGTCTAGAGGTGAATCACCAAATTGATGTTCGATCCACGAAAACACTTCTGCCAGATCCAAGGAATCCATCCCAGAGGCGTGATCGAAAACCGAAGCCGACATATCGAAGGCGTGCGCTTCGTCATCATAACGACGCACTATTTGAAGCAATTTGGCTTCGAATAATTGACTGATAGCTTTTTCTTGTTTTGCTTCCATGTTCATTGGAATGGTGCACAGATGAGCTAGTGCCTTCACCCTGATCGTATCTGTTTTGCAGCAAACCGAAAACGACTGTTTATTAATTATATCTCCTGAACCGCACTGCTCATAAGATCTGTTAAATAGAATATTTATGTCAACAATTTTGGAATTTTGAAACCATGGGCATCCCAGGCGAATCCACCGAAAGTCTCAATCCACCCATGAGATTCCGATCACTGGAAAGCAAGGGTTACGAGGCATGTGTATTTTGATAACATCAGGCCATGAATGAGTCGATGCCTCATGTTTAACGAATGAAACAATTTGAACTCCGCTTACGAAGACTTAGAGTGGGCCGTTCAGAGGAAGCAGTGTCTACTTAGTCAGCAATAAAGAACGATTCTCTCCATACTTGTCCAAATGAAGTTGCCGACTTTGTTATTCGATGAGAAGGCCCGACCCATCTCAGCAGTCTTGACCAGGGTCAACAAAAGGAGATATGCCAAAACACTTTTTTTGTATGACAAGAGATCTCATGCGGCCAAAAAAAGTCGTTTCTCATAGACGCTGGATGCCGCAGATAACGCGCGGATCCAGCTACAAACTGTTTGTGCCTACAAAAGCACAGTTATCATTCCTGTTTTGCTCATCTAGGAGTTGACAAAAGTTTAAGTCAAAAGCTAAAAAAATTGTCAGACTTTTACTGAACAAAGACAAAATCAACACGTATGAATATCAAAACAAAAAATCAGCAGCATCGGGATCGCCTGAAGAAAGGGTTCACTTTGATCGAGCTTTTGGTGGTGATTGCAATTATTGCCATACTCGCAGGCATGCTGCTGCCCGCTTTGAGTAAGGCCAAGACCAAGGCCCAGGGCATCAAGTGCATGAACAATGGACGCCAAATGATGCTCGCATTCAAGATCTATGCTACAGACAACGAAGATTGGCTGCCACCAAATCCAGACGACGGCAATACCAGTGGGAACAATTGGTGTGCTGGTAGCATGAATAATCTACAACACGCCACGAATTTTCAGATGTTACTGGACCCAAGAACATCCAAATTGGGGCCTTATGTGGGATCACACCAAATCTTCAGGTGTCCTGCAGACAGAAGCACGGTAAAAGTGGGTGGTAAAGTTGTTCCGAGAGTACGCTCATGGGCGATGAGTCAAGCGGTTGGAACAATATCAAACTCTAAGAAACAGGCAGTGAATGGACCCTGGTTGGACAACGCTCACGGTCATAGTGCATGCAGACCCTACAAAACATACGGCAAGGAATCCGATGCCACAAGCCCTGGTCCATCCAATCTGTGGGTGTTTTTGGACGAAGACGAACGCAGTATCAATGACGCCGGTTTTGCGGTGGGTATGAACCGGCAGGAATGGATCGATTGGCCGGCTACCTACCATAACAGAGCCGCTAATTTTGCATTCCTGGACGGCCACAGTGAAATAAAGAAATGGACTGATCCCAATACTGATCTGCCAGCCCGCAATGGCTCAGTTTCTAGACTTGCTGTGGCTGGAAGCCGAGACGCCATCTGGGTGCAACAAAGAACTTCAGCTCGATGCGACGGACAACCATTACCATACGGAAACCCGTAGTTGGTTCATAAATCTGCAACAACAAAAAAGCCATGCTCCAACGAGCATGGCTTTTTTGTTGAAAAACCTGCTGAACAAATCTCAATCAGGGTTAGCCATCAGTTCCAGCATCTCCCGCACGGCTCTTTCAAATCCAACAGTCAATGCACGTGCAACAATACTGTGCCCTATGTTCAATTCTTCCAGCCAGGGAACTTCAAGCAAACCAGTAAGGTTGGTATAATTCAAACCATGCCCTGCATTTACTTTCATTCCCAGACTGTGAGCCAGGTTGGATGCGATCGATAGACGTTCCAACTCTTTCTTTCTCTCGGAAGTCTGAGAAAAAGACTCAGCATAAGCTCCTGTGTGCAGCTCGATGGCCTTGGCTCCTGTCAAATGAGACGCCCGAATGGTCTCTTCATCCGGATCAATAAACAAACTGACTTCGGTCCCTTTGCCTTGAAGCTCAGTCACCGATTTCGAAATAGGTTCCAATTGCGATGCCACATCAAGACCTCCTTCAGTTGTGACTTCTTCACGCTTTTCAGGCACCATGCAAACCGCAGCAGGCCTGATTTCCAGCGCTTTTGCAATCATTTCAGGGGTATTGGCAATTTCAAAATTCAAAGGGACGGTAAGCACACTTACCAAGCGATCAATATCGTTGTCCTGAATGTGCCGCCGATCCTCTCTTAGATGAGCCGTAATTCCGTGACAACCCGCATCTATACATATTAATGCAGCTTCAATTGGGTCTGGTTCTCCCTCTGGCTGCCCACGATAGCGAGCTTCGCGCAGGGTAGCTGTGTGATCAATATTGACACCTAACTTAAGCATTTTTTTATGGCTATTTCAGGGCAGGTTTTGGAGTAGCGGGAAACTCCCAGTGAGTTATTTCTTCCAAATCAATCCAAGGGAACGATTCGGAATGGATCCATCGAGCCAATAGAGCAATTTCAAAGGCATTCAGGCCGAGTTGAGATTTGCGCTGAATTTCCAAAATATCATCCTCTTTTCTAAGGAGCTGAGTGACAGTGTTTCCCAGTTGTTCCTCTAAAAATTGAGTCCATGCAAATAATGGGGAATCCTGCAGGAGTTGACCTTTTCCGAACAGGAATCCAACCAGGTTAATTAAATTCCGATACTGAAAAAGTTTTTCATCTGACCTCTCCCAATGATAGTAGCGCAGTCTGGGATGTTTGGTAATCTGCCCGAATAACGACGGCGGAGGAGGATTCGTTCGATTCAAGATCATGTAAGTGAGGCCGGCCATATGGTAATTTTCCCCGGCATACTCGATTCCTTGCACAAAAGGCTGAATGAAAGCAGGCTTTATCTTGAGGCTTAATGCGTTTAACAATTGATTACTGGAGAGCAACATGCGCCCGCTATTGAGGAGATTTGTCCCCAAAACATCAGCTAATCCACCTTGTATCGACTGAACAGATTTTGCGTTAGCGTTATCACCAACAGGCCAGGTAGCGTAGGTGAGATACATGGGTGCAGAATCTTGCGCAGCACGCGTATTTTGAACTCTGGAGGGACGAGACCAGGTGACTGATTGTTTTGGAACTCCTTGAGGGAACAGTTTCCTCATACCTGGTATTTGCGTTAGCAGTGGCTGTAAATTGCGCTGCGCCGAAAAACTTACGACCGGCTCCTGAATGCGATTTGTTGGGATCATCCAGTCTGAAATAGAATCATCCATGGCTTGAGAAAACTGAATATGCCCCCCAGACCTAAGGTATTCACCATCACCAATAGACTTCAAAGTAATCGATTTGAGGCTTTTTCCTGCATTTCCTCCAAGCAATTGGGATAGAGTGTCTAACTCGGCATGAAACGACCACCAACTGTCTGTGGTTTGGAGCGAATGAAATACGGCTCCATTATTGAAATCCCGACTCCACTCAATAATCTGAGTAAGTGCATCAGATCCAACACTGATCAAGAGCCAGTCGTCTTTTTTGATATAACGCATCAAGAAGCCTGAATTCTGTGAGGTTGCATCCCATTCCGAAGTCAGTCCCTGACTCAAAGGAGGGCTTAATTCCCATCCAAGACTGGCAGCATATCGCCGAAGATTGATATTCCACTTGGAGTGGCGGTCTGCAGGTAGTTTTATAGCCAATGATAGGTTGATCGAACTGGCAGCTGTTGCATGAATCTCCCCGTAGGAAACATGCTCGATCATATCGGAAATGATGGGCGAAAGTAACTTCACGCGCGTATCAAGCGCCTGAGTACCTAAGCCGTGAAACAGTTGATCTGGCGCACCGGCCAACTTGGCGATGACCAGGTCCCTAACAGGGGCTGTTTCTTTTGCTAAAAGGATTCTTTTCAATGCGTCCCCGCCTTCTTCTGATCGAATAATGGCAGCACCTTGGTAATGCCAGGAGCCCACTAAGGTGGGCGACGATGTGTCATTGGCACGCGCAGCCGACAAACCGATGAGCATTGAAAATACCAGCGATATTTTTATGAAGGACAGAGGTTGAAGCTTCATAGTGAGACCAGTGCCAGATATATAGGCGATAGGCAATGCAATTCTGCCTCACTTGAGGCTGCCGAGATAGGCTATCAAATCTCTCATCTCACGTTTTGAAAGCATCAGATAGAGACCTTCAGGCATACCCGACAAGCCTTTTTCACGTGAATTGATATTGTCCGCATCGATTGTGATGATCCCATCTTCAGGCGAGTTCAACACAATTTTTTCTTCGTTTTCCTCTTTGATCAGACCCGCGAAATAGTTGTCATCCTTGGTTTCAATCAGGACACTTTCATACCCCTCAGCAATAGAATTGTTGGGGTAGATGATGGATTCCAAAATATAGTCCATGTTTTGGCGGGAAGCCAAACCGTCGAGAACAGGGCCGACTTCGCCACCGTTGCCTTCAATCTTGTGGCATCTCAAACAGGCTACTTCCTCTCGCTCAAAGAAGATTCGTTTACCTGCTTCGACATCGCCCCCCTTTAGCGTCAAAGCATACTCCTCGAAAGGCGACTTCACGGCAAGATTCGCCTTGTAATCCGTTGCCATTTTCTGAATGGCCGGGGTTCCTCTTTCTTCTACTAGTTCAATCACATCCAGACTCAACGCATCACTCAACTCTCCTGATACAAGTTGAGTCATGAGTTTGCCCGTCAAATCCATGGCTTCCTGTGTCGTGTCACGAGCCAGAGAAGCAATGGCCGCTTGCTGTCCTTGAATATCTTCACCTTCCAAGGCGAATTTGATCGCCTGAAGGCTGTCAGCCGATTGAGCCTGCCAGCGAAGCGCTTCCCGCTGCAGTTTTTTGGAGCCTTTTTCCAGCGCGAACTGAACCGCTTCATTCACCAGTGTCGATTCTGCCAGTTGAGCCAGTGCTTCCAATGCATCCGATCGCGTCGAATCACTCAATTCATCATTGCGCAAGGTGCCCAACAACCAGGCAGATGCTGTTTCAAGCTTGACGGCCTGCACGGCTTTGATAAGGGCACTGGTCAAGTCTTGAGAACGGTGGTCGGCCAGCTGAGGCATCGCCGATTGAACGGCTCGGCGAGCATCTTCGATCGAGCGATATCCGGCAAGCGGGCTCCAAATGCCGGTCACTCGATCACGTCCTGAAGGGCTCCCCCAATCAGCCAGGGCCTGCAACGCTTCGACACGGATATTCTCCTCAATGGATTCATTCACTGCAATGGCACCCAACTGCTGTGCATATTCCTCTCGACCAAGTCGGAAATTAGCATTTACCACACGACGCCATGCAGGCTCACTGAGATTCTTATCATCTGTCAGGTTGGCCAGATCTCGTGTGGCTGCCTCTATCGGAACATCGTTGATCGCACGTGCGGCTTCAGTCACAAGCAAGGAATCCTCATCATGAAGAAACTGAGCAATTTCCGGGCGCTCGAGCCGGCGCATAGCCAGTAAAGCTCCCATGCGAACCGCTGATGAGGGATGCGAAACAATATCGTTCAACCATCGAAAGTCCTGCACCCCTGCAAGCCCCATCACGCCAGCATGCCTGAGATAAGGATCTTCATCATTGTTGGCCTCAAGCATGTCAACCAAGGGTGGAATCGACTCGCGCCTGCCATATTTCCCTAAAGATTTGGCGGCAAAGAAGCGAACGCGTGCACTGGCATCGTCGGCACAGAGCGTAGCCAGCCTTCCAAAAGCAGATTCGATGCGGTGATTACCCGCCACTTTGGCGGCTTGACCGCGGACTTCATCCTCAGTCGCAAAAAGGGCGTCAAGCACAGGCCCAACGGCGTTTGGATACTTGGGAATGATCTGCCCCAATCCCCATATGGCGTGCAGTTTTGCAAATAGTGAATCCCCATATTCCAGAACACCCTCAAAATGCTCGATAGAGCCAGCTCCGCGGTTTGCTAATTCAAATTGCGCTTCCTGGCGAACACGCATGTCTGGGTGCTCAAGAAGCTTGGCCAACGCTCTTGAGCTACGGTGAGTCATCCCGTCTTCCAGAAATGCTTTGGTTTCTGTAACTAGATCAGCGTCCGTAACTTCTTCTTCGAGAATACGGTAAATACGGCCTTTGCCAGTGACCGCCCAGCCCTCAACCCAGTCAGTCAAATAAAGACCACCATCGACACCGAAATCTGCATCTGTAGCAAGGACATTCCAGATTATGGAATCAAGCTTTGCAATTTCAAAGGTCGCCCCCTTCGGGCTCATTTTGATGGTATGAATACCGCTTTTCGCGGGGGAGCCTTTGAAGTCCACCAAAAAGAAATGATCTTTGAGAGCATCCGAGAAGCCGGTTCCCGGATGATAGGTCAAACCAGAAGGACCATTTCCAATATTGGCAATCGGCGGCACCAGATAAGCTGCCTGGCCTTCCCACTGTGGATGCCAAAGTTTTTCGGTATTCCAGGGACCACGCGGAACGGGCTTATTCAAGAATTGATACCCAATCCGCCATCCACTGTCTCCACCTTCCACGACATAGACCCAACGCGCTTGATCGCCTCCGTCAGAATTGTTGTCCCCTGTGAATAAATTGCCGTAGGCGTCAAAGGCAAGCTCCTGGGGATTGCGCAGCCCATATGCAAATACCTCCAGATCGCTACCGTTCAAGTTACAGCGGAAAACAGTTCCTGTGTCCGCCATGCCTACCACACGGCCATCCTTGGTCTTGACGTGCGAACCACGATCTCCAATGGAAAAGTAAAGTTTTCCGTCAGGGCCTATTTTCAAACCATGCAAATCATGTCCAAGAAAGCCTACACGGACTCCGAAACCGTAATGCAAGGATTCGCGCTTCTCGGCAATGCCATCGCCATCTTCATCTTCCAGCAACCAAAGGTCGGGAATATTCGTGAAATAAACCTTACCGTTGCGCGCGAGTACGCCAGATGCAAGCCCATCAGCAATTTGGTTGAAGCCATCAGCAAAGATTGAGGAATGGTCCGCCACTCCATCTCCATCGCGATCTTCGATCAGCCGCACCTGATCTGTTTCTGATGCTAACTCACGCTCCGCCTTGTCCCCCATGTAATATCTCAGCATCGCGATGCGGTCATCCACCGTTCGCGAAGAAAGGTCAGCATCAAGGAGTTCATCGGACAACGTTTCCAACCTTTCTTCAGTGAGGCTGTCGATGAAATCCTGGTTGGGCCATCCCTTCCGGCCTCGAATATCC